>CALWTV010000023.1 GCA_944384555.1 uncultured Clostridia bacterium
AAAGACGGAAATGTTACGCTTACCTTTGATATCACGGATTTTGAAGTCGATACACTTTATATAGACGCAATCGACTACGCTTTCAATACATCAGTTACAAGAATTAAGATTGATTAATTTTTTAGAAAATATGAATTTAGAAAATTTAAAAAAGTGTCAGTTATGTCCGAGAAAATGCGGAGCAGACCGTGTAAATGGCGTCGGTTTTTGTGGCTGCTCATCTAAAATCAAGGCGGCACGTGCTATGCTGCATATGTGGGAAGAACCTTGTATATCAGGAAAAAACGGTTCAGGCGCGATATTCTTTTCAGGTTGTCCGTTAAAATGCGTGTTTTGTCAGAATAAAACCTTATCGGCAGATAGTTTCGGCATGGAGATAACAATTGAACGCCTTGCCGAAATTATGCTGGAACTGCGTGACGGTGGGGCGGCAAATATAAATCTCGTTTCGCCTACCCAATACGCAGTACAGATAAAAGAAGCGGTTTCAGAAGCGCGTCAGAGAGGGCTTGATATCCCGATTGTGTATAATACTGGCGGATATGAACTGTCAAATACAATTGAACTGCTTAAAGGTACAGTTGATATTTACCTTACTGATGTAAAGTATTTTTCAGATGAACTTGCACAGCGGTATTCGCACGCACCAGATTATCATAAATATGCGATTGAGTCGCTTAAATCAATGGTATCTCAAATCGGAAGGCCTGTATTTGATGAAAACGGCATGATGAAAAAAGGCGTGATTGTGCGTCACCTTGTACTTCCAACTCACCGAAGCGACAGCAAGGCGGTTCTTGAAAGCATACGCTCGGAAATTTCTCCGGATATGATAAAATTATCGCTTATGAGCCAGTATACGCCGAATTTTGCCCCCGATGAATTTCATGAGCTTAAAAGACGCGTTACTACATTTGAATATAATTATGTGGTAGATACCGCGCAAAAACTCGGTTTTGACGGATATATGCAGGAGCGCAGTTCAGCATATTCAGATTATACTCCGGTTTTTGATTTATCCGGCATTATTTGAAATTAAGTAAAAGTATATATTTTGAAAGAAGGATTTTTAAAATGAAAATAAGATTTCCCGACAGAATATCAGTATTTACTGAAAAAGGAGAACGTAGATTATCTGTATATGAGTGTTCAGTTGAGGATATTGAACTTAGTTTCGATATCGCAGACTCAAAATTAAATGTTTCGGTTATAGCCGATACAACACCGCTCAAATACATAAAATTGAAATGGCTCTTTACTAAAGATGAATATCCGCTCTCTCCTGTAAAAATTTTAGGCGATGAATGGGAGCGCGGTTACGGTGCTATGGAATGGCGCGGAATTGTTCCCGAACGCTGTATGCCTTGGTATATGCTTGCGTCAGAGGGCAGTGACTCCGATTCTGATACAGACGGAAGAATTACATACGCCTATGGTGTATCTGTACGCCCTGCCGCACTCTGCTTTTGGCAGTATGACGCTCAAGGAGTTACACTGTGGCTTGATATAAGAAATGGTGGAAGCGGTGTAATTTTAGGCGGCAGAAAACTGAAAGTTGCTGAAGTAATTTTCAGAGAATACCGTGATATGAGCGCGTTTGAAGCAGGTGAAAGATTCTGCGGAGAGATGTGCCGTGACCCGCTTACGCTCCCTCACCCTGTATACGGTTCAAACAACTGGTATTATGCTTACGGCAATTCGTCTCATGACGAGATAATTGCAGATACAAAAATCGTAACCGAGTTATGTGCCGGTCTTGAAAATATTCCTTATATGGTTATAGATGACGGTTGGCAGAAATATAATATGGACGGTCCGTGGTTCGCCGGAAATCAGAAAAAATTCCCCGATATGAAAGGACTTGCTGATAAAATCAAGGAACTCGGAGCACGTCCCGGAATTTGGATAAGATATCTCGCAGATACTCACAGAGATACGCCTAATGTTCCCGATGAATGGCGACTCTCACGTGACAATGGTTATCTTGACCCCTCTCACCCGGGCGTAATATCAAAGATAATTGAAGATACATCAAGAATCGTGGACTGGGGATATCAGCTTATAAAGCATGATTTTTCAACTTACGATATTTTCGGAGGCTGGGGCTTTGAACGTCCGCGCGAACTTACAAATGATAGTTGGTCATTCTATGACAGAAGCCGTACAAGCGCTGAAATCGTTGTAGATATGTACCGCACAATTCATGAAACCGCAAAAGATACAATTATAATCGGTTGTAACTGTATCGGTCATCTCTGTGCCGGACTTCATCATCTTAACCGCACTGGAGATGATACAAGCGGCTTTGAATGGTCACGTACTCGCAAAATGGGCGTAAATACACTTGCATTCCGAATGATGCAGAACGGAAAATTTTTCGCCGCAGACGCAGATTGCGTAGGAATTACTGGTGCTATTGACTGGTCACTCAACAGTAAGTGGCTTTATGCGCTCGCAAACAGTGGCTCTCCCTTGTTCGTTTCATGCAAGCCGAACGTTTTAAACAAATCCGAACTTGAACAGCTCAAAAACGCATTTAAAATTGCGAGTGTTCAAAAAGACCGACTTGTTCCCGTTGACTGGATGGAAAATATCTGCCCGTCAAAATGGACTCTTAACGGAAACGAAATTTCATTTGACTGGTTTGAATAATTTTAGGATTTTATAAAATTTATTAAGTTTGGCGGTTTGAATAAATTTAACTTCTGGAAACTTTATTAAAGTTGTCTGATTTATATCTTTTTTACTGTATAAATGGCTTAAAATGTGCTTGATATTTGGTGTATTGTTATGTTATAATTGTACAATCAAAAATTCCGATAGTTCAATCTGATACTTTCATATTGAATAACGGTTAAAAATATATTTTATACTGAAGAAAGGATGACATCAAAATGGCAAAAATTGTTTCCAAATTCGAATACGAACAGCAGTGCGCAAAAACAAGAGATGCCCGTATGGGTTGGTGGAGAGATGCACGTTTCGGAATGTTTATTCATTACGGTCTTTATTCACAGCTCGGACGCAACGAATGGGTTCAAGTACTTGAAAATATTCCGCGTGACGAGTACGCAAAACTCGCCGAAACTTTCGCTCCCCGTGAAGGCATATGCCGTGAATGGGCGGCTCAGGCTAAAGCTGCCGGCATGAAATATATGGTGCTTACCACTCGTCACCATGAGGGATTTTCACTCTGGAACAGTAAAGTTAATCCGTATAACTCATTTAATGCATGTGGTCGTGATATCGTTGCGGAATTTGTTGACGCCTGCCGTGAATTCGGTCTTGGAATAGGATTTTACAGTTCACTTATGGACTGGCATCATGAAGACGGTTACAAATGCGCATATGATACCGCCGCTCGCAGACGATTCCTTGATTACATAGAGGCACTTAACACAGAACTTCTTTCAAATTATGGCAAAATCGATATTCTCTGGTATGACGTAGCTTGCCCGATGGAAAATTGGGAAGGTTGGGATTCACTTGAACGCAATCAGCGCCTGCGTGAGCTTCAGCCCGATATAATAATAAATAACCGTTCTCATTTGCCGGAGGATATCGGTACACCGGAAGGTCATGTAACAGCGGAAGCTAGAGACTGGGAAGCCTGCATGACATTCAACGATATTTCATGGGGTTATGTAGATGAAAATCAGGCTCTGCCATATGTATACACCGCGCCGAGAATACTCAAAATGTTGAATACCGCGTCGTCCGGCGGTGGAAATCTGCTGCTCAATATCGGACCTGCACCTGATGGAAGTGTGCCTAAAGATGCAATCGAACCGCTCAACGCAGTAGGAAAATGGCTTGAACGCAACGGTGAGGCGGTATATCCCGTAAGACGTCCGAACGGATTTATGCATGCGGGAGGAAACGGAGTTTGCTCAACTACTCAGAGTTCGGACGGAAAGAATGTTTATTTATGGAACTGGATTTGGCCTTCAAACGGCGATATGGGATTCGGCGGATATATGAGCGCGCCCGAGAGCGTTTCACTGCTTGACGGTACCCCGATTGACTTTGAATATAAAGGTCAGCGCATTATACTCAAGAATTTACCGAAAACCGCTCCCGACCCACTTGGTGTAACTATAATAAAGATGACATTCGCAGAACCGCCTAAGCATTACAGCTTTTCATACTATCCTCAGCTCAGCGGCGGCTATGACCGTGCGGGCGAAAATAAAATCTAATTATTTTACCTGAATAATGACTGAAATATCTTAATTTCAGTTTATGGATAAAAATAAATCTAAAAAATAGAAAAGTCAGACTGACGATATATTCAGCCTGATTTTTCTTATTTTAATGTAAATTCGAGAGATAACATCAAATTATTTATTATGAGAGTTTATACAAGTCACTGTATTCGTATGATACAATCTCTATTGACAATTGTTCTTTCGAGTCAGGAGCCAAATCGGTTTCGCAAAGTTGAACCATTTTTATTTTTGCGGTAACTGCCGGACTGTCTGGTGCATTGAGATTGTATGCAGTAACCGTCAGATAATATTCGTATCCTCTTTCCCTTCTAACTTCACAATAATATTCTTCATTTGTATATGAGTCAATTGAAAATCCGGCTTCATCCAAACTATCAATGGCTGAACATCCCATAAATATCCCCGAGGGCTTCAATGACAGATACCCCTTATTTGGCAAAGATGCATTTATTCCGTATATTCGTTCCTTTGATTCACCAACACTTTTCCAAAGTTCATATTTCTGTCCGGTTGAAAGCTGAATATCCTTATTATCGGCTCTGACCTTTACACTTCCTCCGTCAAATTCAATCAGCATAGGGATATTTGTCATACCGTCATAACCAATCGGAGCTAATATTTCAGTTTGGTTTAATTCAAGTTCTTTGAATGAGTAGTTGTCGATATCTTCATCATATACGCATACAGTAATTTTCAATGCGTCCTCGATGTTGTATTCTTCGCTGTTATTAATGCATGAACTTAACATAAATCCAATTATTAATACTAAAATTATGATTTTTCCGTGTATCATAGATATTAACACCCCATATATAATTTGACGCATTACGGTAATATGTGTATTTATAGTTTACCTGATTTAAATTTAGGTGTCAATGCACTTTTTGGCTGAATTTTTCCATATTTATTTAGTTAATATACATAATTTACAGAATATTTTTTAAAATAATATAGTATTAATAACCATATAGAAATTTTATTTATCAATTTTATCAAACCGAGATAAATTACTTGTATAATATATAAAAAAGTGATAAAATAAATATAACGCTTATTTATGAGTTACAGTAAAAACAAAGCGACAGAGGAGGATTCAAAT
>CALWTV010000024.1 GCA_944384555.1 uncultured Clostridia bacterium
TTGAACGACTAAAACTAAAAACGCAAATAAAATAGTTTTGTCTGGTTCTGAAATCAATACAATAAATCCGCTTGGGATACCACCTATATACGGACCGAAAAACGGAATTACATTTGTAATACCAATAATAACAGCTATTAAAGGGGCATATGGAATTTTGAATATGGACATTACGATAAATGTTAATAGAGCTACGATAAGTGCGTCTGCGATAGCGCCGCGTATATATCCTCCAAACATTTTATCCATTAATGAACCTATTTCAGATAATTTTTTTATAAATTTATTATGTTTTTCATCGAATATAGCATTTATAAATTTTTTTGTTTGAGCTATTAAAAGGTCACGTGAAAGCAAGAAATATACAGATAAAATTATACTCAAAAGAGCGTTTTTCACACTTGAGATAAGCTGTGCGGAATAATTAATTGCATAATCTGCCGCTTTACTTATTAAATCATAGGAATTTGTAATAATGTCTCCCAATTTTTTTGAAATTTCATTTACGTCGATTAACTCATTAATATTTGCGTACTCACCATTAAAAAATGGGGAATTACGGACAAATTCGTCAGCCATCTTCTGTGCTGCGGAGATATATCCGTCTACATTATTTTTTAAATCGTTATAGCTTTGAACTACTTGAGGAACTACCATTGAGATAAATATAGTTATAAAAGCTACTACTACCAAATAGGCACATAAAACAGAGAGAGAATGGCGGAGTTTACGGTGAGGGCGTTTTCTTTCCGTAAATGAAAATACCTTTTTATGAAAAAATTTTACAATAGGGTTGCATAAATAAGCAATTATAAGTCCGCCTATAATAGGTGATAATATTCCGATAAACCATTTAATTCCGTTTGTAATATTATTCAAATTAAAAAGTGCATAGCAGAAAACAGATATTATTGAAAGAACTATTAAACAATATATAGCGATAGTAGTATATTTTTTATCCGGTGTAAATTTTATCATTTTTTACCCCCTTTTTTACTAAGATTATTATGCTTGATATTATCAGAATCAGGTGGCACATCGGCATCTTTTGAATAATAAGAACTTGTATCTACCGCTTTTCCGCGGACTGCCAATCTTTTTTCTATAAATTTTTTTACCAGTGCATAAATAACTGCGAAGGTCGGAACACCGATAAACATTCCGGTAATTCCGAAAAGCCCGCCAGCGAGTGTAATTGAAACTATTACCCAAAGCGCGCTTAATCCAGTTGAATCACCGAGAATTTTAGGTCCGATTACATTACCATCAAGTTGTTGAATCAGCAGAATTATAAGTAAAAACCAAATTGTTTTGTAAGGGTCTGCGATGAAAATGATGAAAGCACTTGGAATTGCACCAATAAAGGGACCGAAAAACGGTATTACGTTAGTAACTCCTACAATAACGCTTACCAGGGGATAATAAGGCATATTGAAAACAGCTAACACAATAAATGTAATCAATCCTATTATTAGAGAGTCAAGAATTTTTCCGATTATGAATCCGCCGAAAGTTCTGTCCGTGAATTTTACAAATTCACTTAAATTGTCGAAAGTTTCTTTTTTTAGCAGAGCTGTACATATTTTTTTTATCTGTGCAAATAACTTGTCTTTTGAAAGCAAAAAATATACAGATAAAATTATGCCGAGCAGTATGTTTTTAAGTTCTATTACGAATCTTCCGCTGTAACTTATTATATAGTCAGTTACTCCCTCAATTAAATTATAAGAATTTGTAATTGCCTCTTTGATTTTACTTGAAATTTCATTTACATCCATAAATTCGGATAAATTACTGTATTCACCATTAAACAAAGGAAAAGTGCGGACAAAATTATCCGCCCACGCTTGAGCTGCCTGAACATATCCACCAATTTTATCTTGAAGGTCATTATAACTTTTAACGACTTGGGGTATTACAAGATACATAAAAATAGAGATTATAAAAATAATGACAAGATACGCAAATATTATTGATAAAATACGGCGTGTTTTTCTGCGTGGTTTATTTTTTTCAATTCTGTTAAATACCTTATTATAAAAAAATTTCAGTACGGGATTGCAGATATACGCAATAGCGAAACCGTATATGAAAGGTGATATTATCGAAAGCAGAGATTTAAGCCAATCAATAAGTCCACTGAGATTGAATAAGGTGAAACAAATAATTATAATTGACGCAAGAACTATAACTGAATATATAGCAATAGTAGTATATTTTTGTTCCGGCTCAAATTTAAGCACTGCGTTCCTCCTTATAATAAAAAATTTTACTATATTTATTATTTTATACTTAAAGCTGTTTTTAGTCAATGGATAAAGTGTTTATTTAAGAATAATTTAAAAAATTAACTTTCGGAAAATTTCATTTATAATAATAGGTGTGTGTGCTTTGTGTAATATTAACAAAAATCACGTGTTTTTTTCTACATCAATTCTCATAAGTTTACATTTGTTCATAAAATATGATTTAATTATTATATTATTGTGATATAATATCTCAAAAGGTGCGTACAAAAAACGTAGCCTGCTTTAACTGTGGCAATAATTTGCCTCAAAAGATTTTAAGGGTAAGGAGAATGATGAGTTTGATGTAATTTTTTAATTTACATTTAATTCATCGCGTGACAAATTTTGAGTTTTATATTTCATTATCTCAAAAATCACATAAAACTCGCCGGAAAAAGCGTGTTTTTTAACATCAAGCAGTATCTATGCTTCTTCGCCGCAATTTTCATTATTCAGATGTTTTACGGATTGATTACCATATCAGCGGATAATAACAATGCCGTAGAATACAATCATGTCACAAGCGAGTATAATTATCACATGGTTTTAAAAGATATGAATGCTTCGCAAGCATATTTTTTGATGAATGATGAACTTACTGTATTTAAGTCAGATCATATTTTTGATATAGTAAAAACAAATGAAAATACAAATTATATTACAAATGAACCTGTGTATGACATATATATATCATTTACAGGAGATGACATAAAAGCTTCCGAGGCAAGATTCAGAGAAAAATATTTTCCGGAACTTCAGGCTATCGGAAATGAAGGACAAAGCTTCCGAGTAAGTACTACTCCATTGCTTAATTTTAAGGATAATATAACTGCTAACAGAGTTACATACATATTTATTAGTTTGATTTTACTCGCCTTTTCAACATTCCTTCTTATGGCACTTTACAATATAAGAATAAATCACTATAAATTTCTGTACGGAATTTATATGACATTTGGAGCAGACTTTAGGAAATTGTTTTCAACGGCATTCTGGGAATTGTTTGTTGTATCGTTAGTTACGTTTATTCCTGCAACTGGAATTTCCGCGCTGATTATTTACTTGATTTATTCCACTTCTGGATTTACAATTTCATTTTCAGTGCTTTCTGTGGTAAAAATACTACTTTTCAGTGTAATAAGCGTTGCGGCAGCGGTATTTTTCCCTATGCGTGTAATGGCAGTACGCGCGCCTATGGGATTGATTGTAGCTCAGGACAACTCGAATCTTGTATCATCACCGTACCGTTCAAAAAATATCCTTGGAGCAAAATTTCCGCGCGATTATGAATTGCTTTCGCTTTGGCGTTTCAGAAAATATAATCTTCAGCTGCTTGTAACAGCTGTTATTTTCAGTGCGGTATTTATTTGCGTCTTATTTATATCTGAAATAAACCAAACTGATATTGAATATCCTCGTCCGCAGTTTACGGTTGATTTGTCAAAAACTGATTTTTCATACGATGATACTATGCGTGAAGAACTCTATGCGATTGATGGAGTTACCGAAGTATGGGTAGACGGACTTGATACAACTGCATATGATATAGGTTCTCATATCGTTGTAAACCGTAAAAATATAATGCCCCTACAACAGTTTGTTAAATTTGAGAAAAAAGATGGATATAATGCTACAAATGATGTATATTATTCCGGATATACAAGAAATCAGGTTGAATTGCTTGAAAAATATCAGTATGACGGTGATTTATATTCGATTTTTGAAAACGATAAAACGATAATAATCGGAGACTCGATATCAAATATCAAAAAATTCAATTTTAAAGTAGGAGATAAAATTGAAATCGCGAAAAAAACAGGTCAGATAAGAGCTGTGGATTTCAATGTAAGCGGAACGAACCTGCTGCGCAGTCAGATTGATTACTATACGTTTGAATATGAGGAATATACAATAGGTGCGATTTTAAAAGATATTCCGTCTGAGAAAATGCCAGTATTTATGACTCCCGAAGAGTTTGAATGGCTTACCGGAATACCTCACGCGCCGAAAAAACTTAATATATATATTGACCAGTCATATACATCAGAACAGGTAGAAGAAATGGAACTCAGTCTGCGTGACTGGGGTCGTACTTACGGACTTGTCAATATAGTAAACCATCACGCGCTTAATCTTAAGAACATAGAGCAGGACAAAAATTACACTCAGATTTTTATATGTCTTTCTGTTTTGATTCTGCTTATATCACCGCTTGCGTGGTTCTTCTCTCAGACACTGTATTATATGAAACGTGAGAACGAGTTCAATATAGTTTTAGCGATGGGCGGTCTTGCGTCGGAAATTAAAAAAATATATATTTTCGGCGGAATTGCGATGGGTATAATGTCATTTATATTCTGTGTAATTCTAAGCTATCTCGGAAGCTATGCAATGTTCTATTTCTATAATGTTTCACTGCCTTATTTTACTCATGAATTTATAAGATATTCTTTCTATATGCCTTGGTATGCGATACTTACGAGCGTAGTAGTTTCAGTATCATGCGGATTCCTTTCGGCGTACCTGCCGTACAGAAGCTACATTAAGAAGCGTGTAAATCTTGAGATGAGCGGTGAATTCGGAGTTGAATAATATAAAGCCCGAAAAATATTTGTTAAAATAGTTGAATTAAGAGAGGATAATTATAAAATGGGATATATACTTCAAACAGAGAGCGTAATTAAACAATATAAGCAATATGATGCAGTAATTACTGCGGTAAACCGAGTTAGTATAAAAGTAGAGGAAGGCGAGTTTGTCGCAATTATAGGTGCATCTGGTTCCGGAAAAAGTACGTTTCTTCATATATGCGCGGGACTTGACAAAGCAGACGCAGGTAGCGTAAAAATTCGCGGCAACGATATTACTAAGATGAGTGCAGATGAGCTCGGACGTTTCCGTGGAAATAATCTCGGTTTTATATTTCAGAAACATAATTTGATACCGCAGTTTACGGCACTTGAAAATATACTTATTCCTACAATCATGTGTAACAAGGAGGATGCGAGCTATCAGGAGAGCCTTAGAAAATTAGTTGAAACTCTGGATATACAGGACCGTTTGTCACATCTTCCGAGCGAGCTTTCGGGAGGTCAGCAGCAGAGAGTCGCAATTGCACGTGCGCTTATCAATATGCCGCAGATAATATTTGCAGATGAGCCTACCGGAAATCTTGACAGAGCCAATGCTGATGAAGTTTTGTCGCTTCTGCTTAAAACCAAGGAAGTTATGGGACAGACGCTTATAATGGTAACGCATGACCTTAGCATTGCAGAACATGCAGACCGTATTTTTAGAATGGATAACGGAATACTTTCACTTGAGCGCGACTACCTCGACCCGACAAAGAAAACCATAAACGGATATTAATAAAAATAAGCAAAATAAAAGAAAGAGCATACCCGATAAAATACTATTGGATATGCTCAATTTTTTATTTTTATGAAAATATAAATTTAAGCTTCGCAGTTATACTCGTAACCGAGTTTGAGCGCACGCTTATTATTTTCAATAAGGGAAGTTTTAGATGCGGGGATACTGCTTACAAGCAAATCGATAAATGTATCGATATCGAATAATTTTGTAATTTTAAGGAATTGACCGAGAATAATTACATTTGCGCCGCCGGGAAGTTTATTGTCTGATGCGAGCTGAGTTGCGGGAATGTAACATACATTTATATCAGAACGTTCTGATTTTTTCGGGACAAGAGTGCTGTCAGCGATAAGCAGACCGCCGGCTTTAATCGCAGGTTCAAATTTATCAAAGCTGGGGATATTCATCGCAACTAAGATATCCGGAGCGGTTACAAGCGGAGAACCGATTTCTTCATCTGAAATGATAACGGAGCAGTTTGCAGCGCCGCCTCTCATTTCAGGACCATAAGAGGGAAGCCATGATACCTGTAAATTTTCATGCATAGCGGTTTTAGCGAGCTGTTTTCCCATGAAAAGAATACCCTGACCGCCGAATCCGGCAAATAATATATTCTTAACCATTATTTAGCCACCTCCGCGTCAATATCCTTATAAACGCCAAGCGGATAATAAGGCATCATGTTATGTGTGAGGCAGTGAAGAGGTTCGATGGGTGAAAGGCCCCAGTTTGTCGGGCAAGTATAAAGAACTTCGATAATGGAAAATCCTTTTTTATCTATCTGATTCTGGAAAGCTTTCTGAATAGCCTTTTTTGCGATATTTATGTTTTTAGGGCTGTCAACTGAAACACGCTGAGCGAGAGCAACACCGTCAAGGGTGGAGAGCATTTCGCAGACACGTATAGGAGAACCCTGAATTTTGCGGTCACGTCCGTAAGAGAT
>CALWTV010000025.1 GCA_944384555.1 uncultured Clostridia bacterium
ATAGCACAGACGAAATTTATCGAACGTTCCGAACAGTATATACGCGAAAATTCGGCCGCAGCTACTGGAGGAATAACACGTTCAAAAGCTACATGGCTCAAAAAAATGCTTGAAAACCTTGAACGTATTGAAAAACCTGATGAAATCATAAAACCACAGTTCAAATTCAAACATCAAAACGGTGCAACAAAACATATAATGACGCTTGATTCGTTTGAGGTAGGATATAACAATTCGCCGATATTGCCTCCGATTAATCTAAAAGTTTCGCGAGGTGACAAGCTAGTTTTCAAAGGCTTTAACGGAATTGGTAAAACCACGCTTCTTAAAAGTATTTACGGGGATTTGCCCGCAGTCGGAGGCACGATTGAATTCGGGGAAAATATCGAAACCGTATTTCTGCGTCAGGAGGAAGATTACGAAAATAACTTTTCACATTTTAACAAACATGAGCGTAAGTGTCTTGGCATAAAAAAAGGCAAACAGCGCGCTATAACCGTAACCGAATTCGCCAAAGAATACTATCCCGAAAAACCACAGAATGAACTTCATGCAAACCTATTTTCATGCGGGCTTAATGCTTCTCATTTATTTAATCAAGTGCGCACGCTGTCCGGCGGCGAAATGACAAAACTGAGATTGTGTCTTGCAATTATGCGTCCGGTAAATCTCATAATTCTTGACGAGCCGACAAATCACCTTGACGTTTATTCAAAAGAAGTCTTAATGCACGCACTCGATGAATTTCCGGGAACAGTACTTATGACAACACATGATATAAACGCGGATATTTCATGGGCAACTAAAATAATCAACTTGGAGGAACTATTTGAATGAAAAATAAAATTGCGGAATCCGCAAAAAAAATGCTTATATCTTCAGTGGAATCCACGCGCTTCTGCTTTAAGTATGCTCCGCTGAAATATACAGTATATATTTTAGTGGAAATTATATGCTCAATTCTGCCATTTGCGGTATTATACAACTGGGAAAATATTTTAAACACATTATCGGAATATGGGGTTGTGCCGCAAGTCTATCTTATGATACTTTTTTATATCGGGATAACGGTTCTTCAGTCCGCACTCAACACCTTAAATTTATTTATTGATAAAATATCATATGAAACTATTGACAATCAAATACATACAATGCAAATCAACAAAATTTCCTCGCTTGACGTAGGTAAATTTTATGACCCGAAATTTCAAGATGCAATGAGCGTTGTTAATGATGCTCCCGCATATCCATACCTTTTTTATGATATAATTAATTTTGCAAAAAGCATTATAGTCACAATAACAGCGGCATCAGGTATAATGAGCCGATATCCAATCGCCACAGTAGTAATTTTAATTCTATATATTCCGTCTGTTATCATAAACTGCAAAAATTCAGTGAGAGAGTATAAATTCTACCGCAGTATGGAAACAGACCAGCGCAAATCTGATTATTACCGTAATGTTTTAATCGAAAAATCAACGGCATCAGAACTCAGGCTTTACGGATATGAGGATTTGTTTCGAGAAAGATATAAAAAAATCTGGAAACAAATTTACAAAGCCGGTTTAAAACTTAAATTCAAAGAAACCGCATGGGGAATTATCGGTCAACTGATAAATCCGATAGGCTTCATTGTACTGCTTATATATATCGTATCCGACATACGTTCAGGTTCATTGGCAGTCGGCGGAGTGGCGCTTTATATAGGACTTGGAATTACCTTTATGAATTCTGTTAATGAAATCAGCAGTTCATTTTATACTTTTCATGTGAATTATATGCAGTGTGCGGGAAAATTTGAAGCTTTTCTGCGTCTTGAATCTGCTCTTGACGAAAGCGGTACGCTTATTCCGCAGGGCATACCTGAATTTGAATTCAGAAACGTAAGCTTCAGATATCCCGGAAGCGAGCGAGACGTGCTTAAGAATATCAGCTTCAAGCTGAAAAAAGGCGAAAAACTCGCAATTGTAGGGGTAAACGGCGCAGGTAAAACAACTATAACAAAATTACTCTGTCGATTTTATGACCCGACTTCCGGTGAGATACTGATAAACGGCATACCGGCAAAAGAATATGATATAAACGCACTGCGCGGAATGTTCGGAGCCGCATTTCAGAATTCAATTGTTTATACAATGACACTTCGAGAAAATATCATGCTATCAGATGTCCGAAAAAACAATGAGAAAGATTTTGAAACCGCGTGTGAAATAAGCGGTGTCAGTACACTGGCTCAAAAGCTTGAATTTGGATACGATTCAGAAATAGGAAGATTATGGAATGGCAGCGGATATGAACCATCAGGAGGCGAAAAACAAAAAATAGGAATCGCAAGGGCATTTTATAAGGACGCACCGGCAATTATTCTTGATGAGCCTTCGTCCGCGCTCGATGCTGCGGCAGAAGACCATATTTTCACAAAATTTATGGAGCTGTGCCGGAACAAAACTGCGTTTCTAATATCTCACCGCTTATCAGCCGTGTCAATGGCTGATAAAATCGCACTGATTGAAAACGGCGAACTTATCGAATTTGGTACGCATGATGAGTTGATGAAAGCCGGCAAACGTTATTCTGAACTGTACAATATGCAGGCACAGGCATACAGGGAAACAGACTCGGTATAATTTTGTTATGCTGAATGTGCGGAACACGGAGGAAATAAATTTTGAAAAAAATAAAAGAAATACTGAAAAATTTAAAATATACATTTGACAACTTAATGTTTGCACTGTACTTTACGATAAAATGCGCACCGTTTCTGACCCTGATGATATTAGCAAATTATTTGCTTGAGCAAATGCTCCCGATTGTTAATGCATATGCGATAAAGGAAACGATAAACATCATTACAGTGCAGCAATTTGAAAAACTCACTTTATGGGTTTTAGTATTTATTTTATCTATTATTATATCAAATATGAGTGAAAGAATCGGACCTTTGATATTTACAGCTCTTGAAAAGAAAGTCAGTTTTAAATTTGACAATCTTTTAATGGACAAAATCATCAATTCAGATATGGCATTTTTCGACAATGCTAAAGACAATGATATTGTAAGTGTAGTTCAGAGAAACAGTTATATTCTTTCAGATATGATATTTAACTCACTTTGGATAGTTTCAAAAATAATCTCACTGATTACAACATCAGCTATACTGATAACCCTTTCCCCTCTTGTATCATTTATTGTGATTATATGTATAATTCCTACCGTTATCTTAAACAAAAAATTCTATAACTTTATATGGTATTATGACTGGCAAAAATCAAACGATTACCGCAAAATGTATTATTATAAAGATGTGCTTAACAGCAGAGACCACGCGGAAGAAATCCGTTTGTACAACAATTCTGAATATTTTAAGGAAAAATATTTCCAAGTATGGAGAAGCTGGTACCGTGATAAAAACAAATACGGCATACGTCATAATTTCAAGCTTTTTTTAGCAAATCTGGTTCAGACCGCAGGCATGGCATTTACCTTTATTTATGCGGTTACTCGCTTTGCCGCAGGTAAAATCGGGCTTGGCGATGTACAATATTTTGTAAATATTGTGGAACAGGTGGAGTCAAGCCTTGTGGGAATTTTCAATACTGCCTCAAATATGCAGGTTGACAGTGAAAAAATCGCAGTTATACGTGACTTTTTAAAATGGAAGCCTAAAGTTCAGAACAGCGGAAAATTAATCCCCTCTAAAATGCCGGAGATTGAGTTTAAAAATGTCAGTTTCCGTTATCCGAACACAGACAAATTTATTCTCCAAAACTGCTCATTTACAATTAAAAGCGGAGAAAAAGTTGCGTTCGTAGGGCTTAACGGTGCGGGAAAATCCACAATTGTCAAATTAATTCTGCGTTTTTATGACCCGGACGAGGGAGAAATTCTGTTTGACGGAATAAACGCAAAAGAATATGACCTTAAAGCCCTGAGGGGCGTGTTCGGCGCACAGTTCCAAGATTTTTATACATACGCCATGAGTGTACACGACAATGTGCGCATCGGAAATATCAAAAGTGATGACGCTGAAATGATTGACAAGTCGCTTAATTTCTCCGGCGCGGACAAATTCGTATCTGAATTCAGTAACGGAGTTGAGACGCAGGTTACACGTATGTTTGATGAAAAAGGCGAGGAATTGTCGGGAGGTCAGAAACAGAAACTCGCACTTTCAAGAGCATTTTACCGCAACGCAGGTATTATAATTCTTGATGAGCCACCAGCC
>CALWTV010000026.1 GCA_944384555.1 uncultured Clostridia bacterium
CGTAAGAGTCGGAGAGGCACATCTTATCGGGGAAATTATAGAAATGCACGGCGACCGCGCTTCCGTTCAGGTTTATGAAGAAACTGCTGGACTTGGACGCGGTGACAGTGTTATCTCAACCGGTGCGCCGCTTTCCGTTGAACTCGGTCCCGGTTTGCTTACCAGTATATATGACGGAATTCAGCGCCCCCTTGTGGCAATGCGTGAACTTTCCGGTTCAAATATCAAAAAGGGTGTCGATTTGCCGTCACTCGATAGAGAAAAAAAGTGGCACTTTACAGCGGAAATTCATCATGACGACTATGTAAAGGGCGGCGATATATGCGGCTATGTTCAGGAAACTGAATTTATTCGCCATAAAATAATGGTGCCTCCCGGAATTTCCGGCAAGGTTGAAAAAATCAAGGACGGCGATTACACAGTAGAGGAAACAGTCGGAATTATCCGCACTGATAAAGGCGAAAATTATGAGCTGCGCTTAATGCAGAAATGGCCTGTAAGGCGCAGCCGTCCTTATGCGAAAAAACTGCCGCCCGCAGAACCTATGATTACCGGACAGCGTATAATCGACTCGCTTTTCCCAATTGCGAAAGGCGGTACGGCATGTGTTCCGGGACCTTTCGGAAGCGGTAAGACTGTTGTTCAGCATCAGCTCGCAAAATGGAGCGACGTTGATCTCGTTGTATACATCGGTTGCGGTGAACGCGGAAACGAAATGACTGACGTTTTAAACGAATTTCCCGAAATCACAGACCCGCATACCGGCGAATCTCTGATGAAACGTACCGTTTTAATCGCTAATACCTCGGATATGCCTGTTGCGGCACGTGAGGCGTCGATTTATACCGGTATTACAATCGCTGAATATTTCCGTGATATGGGATACAGCGTTGCAGTTATCGCGGATTCAACTTCACGCTGGGCGGAGGCTCTGCGTGAAATGTCGGGACGTCTTGAGGAAATGCCCGGTGAAGAAGGTTATCCCGCTTACCTCACTTCAAGACTTGCACAGTTCTATGAGCGTGCCGGAAAAGTTGTATGTCTCGGAGGAGATGAACGTATCGGTACTCTTTCCGCTATCGGTGCAGTATCACCTCAGGGCGGTGATATATCAGAGCCGGTTTCTCAGGCAACACTCCGTATTGTAAAAGTATTCTGGGGACTTGACGCTTCGCTCGCTTACCGCCGTCACTTTCCGGCGATAAACTGGCTTAATTCATACTCGCTTTACAAGGATAGACTTGAGGGCTGGTATCGCAAAAACGTTTCTGGAAACTGGATGGCACTTGTTACGGAATGCGGACGTATCTTACAGCTTGAAAGCGAACTTGACGAAATAGTAAAATTAGTCGGTGTAGACGCGCTTTCTCCATCAGACCGCCTTACTCTCGAAGTTGCGCGCAGTTTGAGAGAAGACTTTTTACAGCAAAACGCTTTCATGGAAGAAGACTCATATACATCGCTTAAAAAGCAATATGGCTTGCTTGACTTGATTTTATATTTCCGTGACGCGGCTCAGAAAGCGCTTGACAATGACGCTGATATTCAAAAAATCGCCGACCTTGATGTGCGTGAGGAAATCGGACGTGCAAAGACTGCTTCCGAAAGCGATTACGAGGAAATATATAAACAGATTAAGAGTAAAATAGATAAGGCACTTGCTGAAATTACTTCCGGGGGTGATAGATAATGATTCGTGAATACAAAACAATTGAAGAAGTAGCCGGCCCCCTTATGCTTGTAAAGAGAGTCGAGGGCGTAAAATATGACGAACTCGGTGAGATAGAACTGCCCGACGGCGAAATCAGACGCTGCCGTGTGCTTGAAGTCAACGGCTCAAACGTACTCGTTCAGCTTTTTGAAAGCAGTGCCGGACTTAATCTCGCATACAGCAAAGTAAGATTTACCGGTCACGGAGTTAGACTTCCCGTTTCCCGCGATATGCTCGGGCGAGTTTTCAACGGAATGGGCGAGCCTATTGACGGCGGTGCGAAGATTATTCCCGAGGATATGCTTGACATAAACGGTACACCGATAAATCCGGCGGCGAGAAATTATCCGTCAGAATTTATTCAAACCGGAATATCAACAATAGACGGGCTTAATACACTTGTAAGAGGTCAGAAGCTCCCGATTTTCTCCGGCTCAGGTCTGCCTCACGCTAACCTTGCGGCTCAGATTGCTCGTCAGGCTAAAGTGCGCGGAACTGATTCAAATTTCGCGGTTGTATTTGCCGCTGTCGGAATTACGTTTGAAGAAGCTGATTTCTTTACGTCTGACTTTGCCAAAACTGGTGCGATTGACCGAACAGTTTTGTTTATAAATCTTGCGTCTGACGCGGCGATTGAACGTATTTCCACACCACGAATGGCACTTACTGCGGCAGAATATCTGGCATTTGAATGTAATATGCACGTGCTTGTAATTATAACCGATATTACAAACTATGCGGAGGCACTGCGTGAAGTTTCTGCGGCGAGAAAGGAAGTTCCGGGCAGACGTGGATATCCGGGTTATCTTTACACCGACCTTGCAACAATGTATGAGCGTGCAGGAAGAAAAATGGGCAGTGACGGTTCAATCACGATGATTCCGATACTCACCATGCCGGAAGATGACAAAACGCACCCTATCCCCGACCTTACCGGATATATTACCGAGGGACAGATTATTTTGTCAAGAGAAATGTACAGAAAAGGTTATATGCCGCCGGTAGACGTTCTTCCGTCACTTTCCCGACTCAAAGATAAAGGTATCGGCGATGGAAAAACACGTGAAGACCATGCCAATACTATGAATCAGCTTTTCTCAAGCTATGCAAGAGGTAAGGACGCAAAAGAGCTTATGGTCGTATTAGGTGAAGCTGCGCTTACCCCGATTGACCGCCTTTACGCAAAATTTGCCGATGAATTTGAGGCTAGATATATAAATCAGGGATTTAACGAAAACAGAACGATAGAGGAAACGCTTGACTTGGGCTGGGAACTTTTAAAAATACTCCCACGTTCTGAAATGAAGCGTATAAGTACAAAAATACTTGATAAGTACTGGCCTAAGTAAACTAAAAAAGTTTATATATTGCCTAAAATTATTTCTTTAAAAGAAAAGAGGTGGTATAATGGCAGAAATTAAGGTCAATCCAACAAGAATGGAGCTGAAAAAGCTCAAAACACGTCTTGTAATGGCAAAAAGAGGACATAAACTGCTCAAAGATAAGCGTGATGAGCTCATGAAGCAGTTTTTGGACATTGTCCGAGAAGCGAAAGACCTGCGCCGTTCAATTGAAGGTGGTTTCGACGGATATCGCAACAGTTTCTCACAAGCAGCGGCTCTGACTGATAAAAAGGTTATGACTGAATCGCTTATTCTGCCCAGTGCAATGGGTACACTTGAAGTCGATTACAAAAATATAATGAGCGTAGTTACCCCTGTATTCAAATTTGAAATGACCGGAGATACAGAATCCGGCGGCGCAAATTACGGTCTTGCTTTCACTTCATCTGCACTTGACGGAGCGCTTTCAGAACTCGGTACAATGACATCGGATTTTGTACATTTGGCGGAACTTGAAAAAACCGCACTTCTGCTTTGTGATGAAATAGAGCGTACACGCCGCCGCGTAAATGCGCTTGAATATATTATGATTCCGCAGCTTGAAGACGGAATAAAGCGTATATCGATGAAACTTGATGAAAACGAGCGCGGAAATTTAACCAGACTTATGAAAGTCAAGGATATGATTGCTGTAAAAGCAATTAAAGAAAAAGGCGGAGATTTCATAGACTCAGACACAGAAGAATAAAAATCAATAATTATATTTTTTAATAACTAATGCTTAACAAAGAAATATCTAGCTCTGTACAATACCGAAATTTGTTGATTGAAGAAATATCTTTTGACTTGTTTAAAGGCTTCATTCGACATCAAGTCGTAACAAAATGTTGGCGAAGGGAAAATGGAAACTGGATAATTAAAGATGACCCGTTTATCGATGAATGGAGTAATGATGATTATCAAATATTAATATCAGACTTAAAGCATACAATAATTACAGGCGGTTTTGTATATGGTGCTTTTTATAATGGTATTATGAAAGGTTTTGTTTCCGTAGAACCCGGTTTGTTTGGGGAAAATCGAGAGTATCTTGATTTATCAAACATTCACGTATCAGAGGATTTACGAAACAAAGGAATAGGCACGTCCCTTTTCAACGCCGCCAAAGAGTGGGCAAAAAGAAATGGAGCAAATAAACTATATATTTCTGCCCATTCTGCTGTTGAAAGCCAGGCATTTTACAAACGAATGGGATGTGTTGAAGCACAGGTATACAGCCAAAAACACGTTGACAAAGAACCATATGATTGTCAGCTTGAATATAAATTATAGAAAAAATATTAATTTAATAATTAATATAAACTTTCAAAAAAAATTTTTTTAATTCGCGGAACTTTATTTATAATGCATGCGTCTCTATATACGATTAAATTTCAAGTAATGTGATAGAAGAACATCAATTACATTACTTAACATTAATCACATATTAAAACAAAAGAAAAGGATATTGTATTATGAATAAGAAATTAACTTTAATGGCAATAAACTGCATTCTCGCATGTATATTAATGAATCAAGTTGCGGCAACCGGATTTATAGTTCCGATTAAAAATGCTGACAAATCAAACGCAATAAAAGAAGAAATCACTGAAACTGTGGATACAGAAGAAATCGTCGAAGAGAAAACCGAAGAAGAAAAAAATGATTCAGAGGAAACCGCAGATACAGAAGAAACTGAAGAAACCGTTATGCCTAACAGTGTTTTATACTATGGAACAGTTGAAAATATTATAAAAGATGATGACGGTAATATTACTCAGATAGCGCTAAGCTCTGAACGCTACGGAGAATATATCATGAATGTATCTGAAGAAACTGTATGGGTTGACAGCGGAAATTACTGCGCGTCAAATCCTTCAGATTTAGAAGTAGGCGAAGAAATTTATATATTCCACAGTGCAGTTTCCACAAGATCACTTCCTCCGCAGTCTGCCGCATATGCAGTTGTACGCAATATTCCAACGGATGTCGGCTGTGCTATGTATCATAAGGTAGAAGCTGTTGAAAAAGATGAAGACGGCAATCTGAAAATTACAACTGACAACGGTGGTCTCTATATCCGCACAGCAGAAGAAACAAAATTCTCTCCATATATGACAAAAAATATTGTAACTGCTGATGATATAAAAGTCGGTTCATATATCATGGCATGGTATAATGTTGTAGCTATGTCATATCCGGGTCAGGCTTATGCAGGTCATATTATGATTCTCCCTGACATAGCGGACAGTGCTGAAATTGCCGAATAATAAATATAAATATAAAAATGAGAGCGGAAAATATATCTTCCCGCTCTATATTATTTTCATAAAAACCATACGTTTGTACAAAAAAGCACAAATATCACAAATGCGATTATAAATATCCCTCCGACAAATAATCCGGCGGCAACCGCATTTATTATTATGGAAAAAGTTTCTCTATGAGATAATTCTTCGCTTGTATTTTCGGTTTCTTTATTATTCATTTTTAGCCCCCGAACCTTTTATATCATTATCATAAAGATGACAAGCCGTGTAATGATTTGGTTCAATTTCCGCAAATATCGGCACTTCTGTTTTACATCTATCCATACAATAACGGCATCTGGTGTGAAATTTACAGCCATGCGGGGGATTGGCCGGAGAGGGAATACTTCCTTCAAGTATGATACGGTTCATTTTAAAATTCGGGTCCGGTACGGGTATCGCACTGAAAAGAGCCTTTGTATAAGGGTGAAGCGGATTTTTGAACAAATCTCTTTTATTCCCGAATTCTACTATATTTCCAAGATACATAACGCCGACAGTATCGGAAATATATTCTACTACCGATAAATCATGCGATATAAACAAATAAGTGAGATTATATTTTTCGGATAAATCGCAGAGAAGATTTATAATCTGTGCCTGAATTGATACGTCAAGCGCCGATACAGGTTCATCGCATACTACAAATTCGGGGTTTAAAGCAAGTGCTCGGGCGATACAGATTCGCTGACGCTGACCTCCCGAAAATTCATGCGGATAACGGTTTTTATGAAAGCTCTGAAGTCCGCACGAACGCATAATTTCATCAATATAATCATGATATTCCGCAGGCGGGACAATTTTATGTTCACGCACCGCCTCTCCGATTATCTCACCTACGGGAAGACGCGGTGACAGTGACGAATATGGGTCTTGGAAAATAAGCTGCATTTTTGTGCGTTGTTTTCTCAGCTCCGATTTATTCATATTAAAAATATCCTTGCCATCGAATTTTACAGAGCCGCCCGTCTTTTCCATAAGCCGCAGTATGGTTCTTCCCGCAGTAGATTTTCCGCAGCCGCTTTCTCCGACAAGTCCCATTGTACTGCCTCGCCGCAGATTGAACGTAATACCGTCAACCGCTCTGACATTACCTGTTACACGCTGAAAAAATCCACTTCTTATCGGAAAATATTTTTTCAAATTTTCAACCTCAAGGATATAGTCAGTGAGGTTTTCTGATTTATTCATGATTTTTAATTCCTCCTATATCCTTATTTTTGCAATATAAATAACAGTTGACATAATGTGTGGGTGAGAGTTGAAATTCCGTTGGATACTCAGCCGCGCATTTATCGAAGCGGCGCTCGCATCTGTCACGAAAATAACAGTAATTCGGCATATTTACGGGGTTCGGCACACTTCCCGGTATACTGTACAGCCGCTTTTTTGAACGGTCAGTATTATTTTCATAGTCAGAATTAAGATTTAGTACTGGTTTTGATTTCATAAGTCCTATGGTATAAGGGTGAGCGGGATTACTGAAAATTTCGGCTGCCGTTCCTTTTTCGATAATCCTGCCCGCATACATGACCGCTACATAATCCGCCATTTCAGCGACTACCCCGAGGTCATGCGTTATCAGTATAACTGAGGAATTTATTTTATTTTTAAGTTCTCTCAGCAGCTCAAGAATTTGCGCCTGAATTGTAACGTCAAGTGCGGTAGTGGGTTCATCGGCAATTATCAATCTCGGACTGCACGCAAGCGCCATCGCTATACATATTCTCTGACGCATTCCCCCCGAAAGTTCGTGAGGGTAACGTTTATAAACTCCCTCGCTGTCGGCGATTCCTACCGTCTTAAGCATCTCAATTGTGCGTGATTTTATTGCGTCTGATGTCATTTCCGGATTGTGAAGTTCAATTACTTCGTCTATCTGCATTCCTATTCTGAACACTGGATTGAGTGAAGTCATCGGTTCCTGAAAAATCATTGAGATTTTATTTCCTCTGAGCTGACGCATTGCGTTTTCCGGCATTTTTGCGATATCGTAAACTTTATCGCCCAAATTAAAACATATGCTTCCTTTTACAATCTGACCTTGTGGTCTTTGCAAAAGCTGCATGAGAGAAAGAGATGTAACGGATTTTCCGCAGCCGCTCTCGCCTACAATACCGACTGTTTTTCCTGCCGGAATTTCAAGTGTTACACCGTCAACCGCTTTTACCGTTCCTATATCAGTAAAAAAATATACGTGCAAATCATCGAATTCAACTGCATTCATCGGGTCGCGCATTTTGGTAATATACTCATCAGGCTTGACATTTTTCCGTTCCCGCTCTTTTTCATATTTGCGGATAATTTTACGGTTATGTGCCGAGATTTTACGCAGTTCACCGGAACTTAAATAATTTTTTTTGCTATTGCTTTTTTGTTCTTCAGCCATATAAAATCACCTCCGGTTCAGCGTTTCATTTTCGGGTCGAATGCGTCACGCAGACCGTCACCGACAAAATTAAATCCAAGTACCGTAAGCAGAATAAGAAATCCTGCCGGTATCCATACAAACCAATAATTTATCATAACGTAACTGTTTGATACCGCATTTATTATATTACCCCATGACGCATATGGAAACTTAACTCCTAATCCTAAAAATGAAAGCGTTGCTTCCGTAAGAATTATACCTCCAAGTCCCATTGTAGCTACTACTATAAGCTGTGGAATGATGTTCGGTACAAGATGTCGGAAAATTCGTCTTGATACTCTTATTCCGACTGCTTCCGCGGCTGTCATAAATTCCTGTTCACGTAAGGACAAAATCTGACCTCTCACCAGACGCGCGATTCCTGTCCAGCCAAGCGCGCCGAGTATCAGCATAAGATAATAAATGCGAATTTTAGGGTCGATTCTAAGCGTATCCATGACCGCACCGATTATAATATACAGCGGATATGACGGGATACAGTTTAATATATCGACAATACGCATTATCACGGTATCAGCCGCTCCGCTGAAATACCCCGAAATTCCTCCGAGAATAACTCCGATTATAAGCTCTATCATTACTACGACAAATCCGATTGTAAGCGAAATTCTGCCGCCGTACATAAGGCGCGTTATAATATCCATGCCGTTGCCGTCAGTACCCAGCCAATGCTCACGGCTCGGCGGCTCATACATTGAGATTACAAGCGAGCTTGTAAGACTTTTTACCGTAAACTGATTATTCAAACGGTCAATGGAATATTCCTCTGTTTCGCCGTTTTCATTAGTATAGCTGAAATTTGATGTATTACTGCTTTTTTCCGATGAAATCATATCATCAACCGCTGATTTTACGGCAATTTTAAATGACAGCGGCAGATAAACATCATCGGATACAGGTTTTACCACAAACTCCGATACCGTTGCATATTCACTTTTTTCCGTACTGCCATTATCCGAAAGCCTGTATATAACTGCTATATCGTCGTTTATATCAACTTCAAATGAATTTTCCTCAAATATAAATTCTGCTCCGTCGTTGATTATCGCTTTTTCAGCGGCGTAAACAAATTCATAGTCGGCCTCAGTGCCCATAACCGCATAGTCAAATATCTTTTTTGACGCAATGGCAATATCATTATAATTGACTGCGGTTCCGATTTTATCAAGTCTTGCGATTCGATAAAGAGTATCGCTCTCTTTTGTGATAAAATATTCAATACCACTCGCTTCAAATGTATCCTCGCCTTTATTAGATGCGAGAATAAATTTTGATTTTACTGAAGAATCGAGTTTTTCGCCGGATTTTACTGTATATCTGAAATCAGTATTTTTTACAGCGGAAGCGTATTCTTTAGCCATTGTCTCATATTTGCTGAAAATCTGGCTCTCTCCGTATGGAGTAAAAAATCCTCCCACAAACGAAAACAGAAACATTACTATTAAAATTACAAATCCCGTAATCGCAAGTTTATTCCGCAAAAATCGCTTTACTACCATCATTGTGGGAGATACCATCGGTGCAGATGAAGAAACTTCGGGGGAATTATTTTCAAAATCAGCTTTTTCTCCAATGTTTAAATTTTTGCTTTCGGATTTATTTCCGAGATTGAATTCAACATCTCCTAAGTTTTCTTTTTCATTTGAATTATTTTCAACTTTATTATATTCAAATTCATTTTTATCGGTATTTTCCGAATTATTATTTGTCTTATTATACTCAAATTCGTTCTTATCATTTTTATTAAAGTTATTGTTCATATTAAATCACCCGATTCTTCTGCGCTGACGTCAATCTCCGTCAGATTCATCTTTTTTATTTCTGAAATCTTTGAACCTGCGTCAAATGTCAGTTTACCCGAACGCGCGGGTCGGCGGCGGCATATAGAATATCCGCTATCAGCGTACCTATCAATGTTAAAAACGCCATAAACACCATATAAAACATTGTGAACGGAATATCTCCCGATTTCATCGCTTCAAACGAAATATATCCTATCCCCGGTATCTGAAACAAGGTTTCCGTTATCATCGCTCCCGCAAAAAGACCGGGCAGGGTACCTCCGAGAATGGTTATTATCGGAATAAGTGTATTGCGGAATGCGTGCTTATTTATGACTCTGCGTTCCGAAACTCCTTTGGCACGCGCTGTTCTTATATAATCAGAGCTAAGCGCTTCAAGCATATTTGTACGAGTATAACGCATAAGACCGCCGATTCCAACAAGCGTAAGTGTAATCACGGGCAGTGTAAAATGCGCCGCGATATCCCAAAATTGCCCCCAAGGCGAGAGCTGTTCAAAATCACGCCCCACTTTACCGAATAAGTCAAACCAACCGAGATGAATAGAGAATATCAGCTTTAACAAAGTAGCTATAAAAAATGACGGAAGTGAAATTCCGATTAAGGCAAACACCGTAACCGCATAATCTGTTTTTGAATATTGGCGCCGTGCCGAAAGTATGCCAAGCGGTATTGCGATTATTATCTGAAGAATATATGCCGCACCGCCTAAAATTACAGAATCCCATATAACTTCGCTGAATTTTTCAACTACGGGAACATTATATTTCCATGAATCGCCGAAATTGCCGCGTATCGCTGAGCCAAACCATTTGAAAAAGCCCTCCATTATACCAGTATTCATTCCAAATGATTCGTTTAACTGTTCAAGCCATTCAGTATAACTTTTTGAACCGGGCAGACTGGCACGTTCCCGCGCTATCGTTTCTATGAACGAAATCGGTATACAGCGCATTATGGTATATATAATCAGCGCAACGAAAAACAATATTACTATGCTGAACAGTACGCGCTTTATAATAAAATTACGCAATCTTCATAAACTCGGAAAAAGGCTGTTTCATCTGTTAGAAAAAGCCTTTTCCAATCCCCTTTCAAAAACTTTTTTACTTCATTATTTGGTGCGCAGATTCTGTATATCGTTCATCCAGCCCCAAAACGTAGTTATATCGGGAGTTACCGTTGACATATCCACACGCTGAGTGGAAAAAATCAAACAGTTCTGACGCTGATATACCGGAATTTCAACTCCCCAGTCTAATATAATATCAAGACATTCCTTGTATGCGATTTTTCTGTAAGACTGGTCATCGCTCTTTCTTGCGTCGATAATAAGTTTATCGAGTTCCGCATCGTTAATATGATAGTGATTTGAATCTGAACCGCCGTTGCCTATTATATTTGAACTGTGATAAACCTGATATAAATCCGGGTCAATTGTCGCTCCCCATGCCGCAACCCATAATTCCTGTGTCTGCGCGTCAAGTTTATCCCATAAAATGGTTGAATCTGTCGGGTCATTTATAGTAAGCGTAATTCCGATTGACTCAAGTGCTTCTCTCGCAAATGTGAGTATCGCAAAACAAGGGTGATTTCCCGCACCGCTTGCCGGTATTATTATCTCATACTCAAGTTTTGCGCCTTCCGGAGCTGCCGTAAATATTCCTTTTGCTTCATCAAAGGTATATCCTGCCGCTTTTAAGAATTCTATCGCCGCCTGCTTTGCCGCCGCATACTTTTCATCTGCGCTCATATCGGACTTATAAATAGCATTTCCATTTGTATCAACGGAATATGCTACTCGATAATCTTCATCGGTTTTTTGAGGAGCCGCCCATGATGTTGCGGAAATAGGGTAATTAATAATCGATGCCGCTTCTCCGTAATAGGAATCTATCGCCTGGTCACGGTATACGGATATTATTGTCGCAAGTGCTTTTCTTAAATTTTTTGATTCTTCTGAATCAGGATTTCCGCCTACATTTACCGTATCGGCATTTATTCCGATATATCCATAGCCTAAATTGTTGACAAGGGAAGTCATTATTGTGTTTCCGTCAAGCTCTTTTGTGTCGGTATTATAACTTCTTATTTCATCAAATGCCGCTTTTGAACCGCTCGGGTCGGTTATATCGATTACTCCCTGTGATATTCCCGAAATTTTATCCGCGTCAAGTGTTTCCTTAAACTGAACATATTTGATTTGCGGCTCTCCTTTATAATAATACGGATTTGCTTCATAGTAGATTATCTTATTTTCATATTTTATAAATTTATAAGGTCCTGCTCCCATTGGTGACGAAGTATGCGATTTAACGCTTGAGAGATCTCCTCTGGTAAATCCGAATTTATTATTATCATAATCATATTCTGCTTCATTACCGTAGTAATGCATAGGCGCAACGGCAATTCCGCAGATATTATAAATTGCGTTTGCTTCATATCCCCTTGTGGTAACTTCAACTTCCGTCTGACTTATCTTCTTTATTCCCGAAATATTCGGAACATTTTCACCCTCAGATGATTCAAGCTTGTCTTTTAAAATAATATCAGCGGCATATTCTTCCGCTTCTTTGGCAAAATGTTCTTCGCTTCCGGCATATTTAAGCCCTAGCATTTTATAATCCGCGCCGTACTGCTCAATTATATCTGCAACTATTTCTTCATCTGTCTTGTTTTCATCGTCATATCCTTCATCGATATTGTACATGTCAATATAAAATGATTTGCCGTCAAAATAAGAATTTCCGCCAGCATCAGTATAATCTTCATATGACTGCTGAGCAAAATCAAACGCGCTTTTTAATACAGGCTCAATTATTTTTTCTTTTATTTCTGCCTTTATTTCGTCAGTCGGATTTTCGAGCCCATCTTTTATTTCATCAGGGGAAACGTCTATAACCTCGGCAAGCGAATTGTTTAAACGGTAATTTTGCATACCTATAATCGGTGTTGAATACAATGTTGAGGATCCGTCATAAGAAGTATCTGCTAAAACATAATAAGTGAAAATTATATCGTCCACATCAAGTACCTCACCGTCACTGAACTTAACATCATCTCTTATTTTTATATTATATACGGTCATATCGGTATTTTCGTCATAATTTACTGAAATATCGCTGATACCTGTATAAGTGTATTCCGTGCCATTATATACGTTTTTTTCGCCCTCTATGGAATTGTATATTATTCCACCGGTTCTGTCTGTTGTCATAAGCTGTATCTGAGTCATATTTACTGCGTCATTGTCATAGCCGGAATCCGCAAAAAATGGGCTGAATTTTCCCGAAAACTGCAAATATCCAACTACAAGCGGTTTTTCATTACTTTTTTTTGAATCCTGCGAGCAGCCGGTGAGATTAAGCGCACATATAGCCGCCGCAAGCAGTAAAACAACTGATTTTTTAAATAAACCCATTTTGTAAAAACCTCATTTTTTGATTTTATTCCTCGTTTGAAATAAGTATGTGCAAATTTATCCCTTGATATAAAAGGCAATATTTTCTTTGCGAATTTTTATAAAACACTTTGAACACACTGAATTATATACTTCTATAACTCGGTATAACTAAGTTAAATTTTATAAAAGTATAGTTAATTATCATTTTTCATGAATTTATCATTGACATGATGATGAATTTTACTTTTATATGATATAATCTTCTTAAGCTTAAAATTAAATAATTTTAAAAAGTTGATTTATTACAATATTATATTTATATAGTACTATAAAATATTAAAAATATTAAAATTAATATTTACTTCATATTAAAAATTGTGTATAATCGATATGAGGTGATGATATGAAATCAAAAGACGTGCTAAATTTACTCCGAATTACACGGCAAACTCTAACAAAATACGTGAAAGAAGGAGTGATTAAGGTTGCAGTTTTGCCAAATGGCAGATACGATTATGATGCAGAAAGCGTTTACTCATTTCTAAACAAGGATATAAAGCGAAAAACATATATCTATGCAAGAGTATCTACTGCAAAGCAAAAACCAGACCTTGAAAACCAAATTGAAATGCTAAAACAATTCTGCTTTACAAACGGTTACATCATATCCGGGATATTTTCTGACGTAGCAAGTGGAATAAGTTTTGAAAAACGAACCGATTTCTTCAAGCTTCTTGATGATGTGATTGGAAACAAGGTTGAACGTGTTGTCATAACCTATAAGGATAGGCTTTCTCGTGTTGGTTTTGATTTGTTCTATCACCTATTTAAGAAATATAACTGTGAAATTGTAGTCATGAGTGAAGTTGGCTCAGAAAAGTTAGATAGTCAGGAGATTTTCGAGGAAATCGTCAGCTTACTGCACTGTTATTCTATGAAGTTATACAGTAAGAGAAAAGTCCAAAAAATCAAGGAGGTACTGTCAGAAGATGAGTGAGACTGCTCAGAGAGTTGAGAAACACACAATAAAACCTTCAAATCCTCACTATGATATGCTGATGGACTTCTGTCGTAAAGCCAAAAACCTATATAATCATGCAAACTATATCGTTCGTCAGGAGTTTACGACTAACAATAAGTGGATTCGCTATGCCGAACTTGACAAAATCCTAAAAGCTGACACTGAATTCCCCGATTATGGTGCAATGCCTACAGCTCAGTCAGCACAGCAAATCTTACGGCTTATTGATAAAAACTGGAAATCGTTCTTTTTATCTATCAAGGACTGGGCAAAAAATCCCGGAAAGTATCTCGGCAGACCTAAACTTCCGAAATACCTCAGGAAGGCCGGGAAGTATCTGATGATTTTGACAAACCAGAACTGTAAGCTGAAGGACAACCTGATTTCATTTCCGAAATCATTCAAAGGGTTCACGGTCAAGCCAAAATTTATAGAAAAATCTAACTTTTCGGAGTTTAATCAAGTCAGAATTCTTCCGCACAGGAATAAATTAGTTTTGGAAGTAATCTACACAATACACCAGAAACCGCAAAAGCAGGATAATGGACGGTATATCGGTATAGATATCGGCATAAATAACCTTATGACTGTCTGCAACAGCTATGGAAAGCCTGCGTTTATTGTAAACGGAAAGCCTGTTAAGTCGGTTAATCAGTTATACAACAAACAAATCAGTCATTACCGTGAAATATGTAAACGTATGAACAGCAAAGACTATTCAAAGCGTATGGATACGCTTACAGAAAAGCGCAATGCAAGGATTGACGACTATCTCCACAAAGCAAGCCGTTATATAGTCGATTATTGCGTCAAACATGAAGTGAATCACATAGTAATAGGCAAGAACGACGAATGGAAGCAGGAATCAAAGCTTTCAAAACGCATGAATCAGCACTTTGTTCAAATTCCCTTTGCCAGACTCATTGAAATGATACAGTACAAAGCAGAAGAATATGGTATAGCAGTCGTTTTGACCGAAGAAAGCTATACAAGCGGTACAAGTTTCATTGACAATGAAGCACCTATGAAGGAAAACTACAACAAGAAGCGCAGGACTCACAGAGGTTTGTTTTGCTCAAACGACGGTATACTGATAAACGCTGACCTAAACGGAGCTTATCAGATTTTGAAGAAAGTATTCCCAATGAAATGGGATAGTGGGTGCGCGTTACACCCTGCTGTAGTAAACTTAGGTTGAACAGTAATGAACAAACTTTAATATTATTTTTTATCTTTTTGAATATTGTTAATGTTTTTCTTAACGTTAAAAATCAAAGCTTTACAGAGCAGAAAGGAATAAAAATGAATTACGCTGTAATAGATATAGGTTCAAATACAATAAGATTATCGGTTTATAAAGCCGAGGGAGAAAGTTTTATCCTGCTCTTTTCCGATAAAGCGAATGCCGGTCTTGCAGGATATATTAAAAAGAAAATAATGACTAAGGAAGGAATTGACCGTGCCTGTATTGCTCTTGAAAAATTTAAAAAGCTTCTCAGTCAGTTTACCGTTGAGTCAGTTTCCGTAATCGCAACCGCCGCACTGAGAAATGTTGACAACTCAAAAGAGGCAGTTAAAGAAATAAGCGACAGAACAGGATATTCAGTTGAGCTTATCAGCGGACACGAGGAAGCTCTTTTAGGCTATTACGGCGTTTTGTCGGAACAGCGAATAAACGAAGGATATATTATCGATATCGGCGGAGGAAGCGCTGAAATCACATATATTACAAAGGGTATGCCAAGTACCGCAGTCAGCCTGCCGGTAGGCTCACTCAACCTGTATTCAAAATTTGGAAAGGGTTTTCTGCCAAATGAAAAAGAATTCCGCAAAATGTCTGAATTTGTGTCTGATACACTTAAAAATTACTGTATTGATGATTATCCGAAACTTCAAACCGCTGTTTGTGTAGGAGGAACTGCTCGTGCCGCACTCAGACTAATAAATTCATAGTTTGAGCTTGATGAAAACAATCGGGATTTCTCAGACAAACATGTTTCAAAAATGCTTGACATATTGTCTTCTGACCGCAGTGTCGGACGCCCGCTCGTACTCAGATGTTGCCCTGACCGCGTTCACACTATTACCCCCGGTATGATAATACTAAAAAAGATTATTAAAAAGCTGGAAATAAAAGAAATTAAAACAAGCAATTACGGAGTACGGGAGGGATATTTATGCAAGTATCTGCTCAAGAATATTTAAACACTAAAAATGACTATTCATATACACAAAACCGTGAAATAAGCTGGCTCAGGTTTAATGAGAGAGTTCTTGACGAAGCCGATGACAAAACCGTTCCTTTGTTAGAAAGACTCAAGTTCGCATCTATTTTTACAAGTAACCTTGATGAATTTTTTATGGTAAGAATAGGTAGCTTATATGACCTCGATTTAATCGCTCCCGATAATCAGGACAATAAAACCGGACAGACTCCGAAACAGCAGCTCAATAAAGCTGTTGAAGCCGTAAAGCCATTGATTTTAAAACGTGACGCCGTATATGAAGATATAATGATTGAACTTGCTCAGTATGGCATACGGGATTTAAAGTATGAAGAACTTTCAAAATCAGAACGTGAGTATGTAGATGAATATTACAGTGAATATATAAGCCCCATACTTTCCCCTCAGATAATAAATTCGTTTCATCCGTTTCCTCATTTAAGAAATAAGGATCTCCATATAGCCGCTTTGCTTTCGGAAGGCAAAAAGGAATATTTTTTTGGTATAGTTACCGTACCAAGTAATATAGAGCCGTTGTTGTTTTTGCCCGACTGCACCTGTAAATTTATCAGAATCGAAAATATAATTCTTGCAAAAGTTCAGCTTATATTTGACGTATACAAGGTTGTAAGTGCAAATATAATCTCAGTAACCAGAAATGCGGATATACCATTTGACCGAGAAAAGTTTGATGATGATGAGAATGATTATAAAATTCATATGTCAAATCTTTTGAAAAAGCGTGCCAGACTTGCTCCGGTCAGGCTCGAAATTCAGGGAGAATGCGATAAAAGGCTTGAAGAAGTGTTTTGTACTAAACTTGGGCTTAATAATGATATGATTTTCAAATTTACATGTCCGATTTCACTTAAATATGCGTTTTCACTTGCAGGAAAACTTTCGGAAACTATGCGTATAACTCTTACCTATCCGGCATTTAAACCTCATTTTCCGGAATGTATAAATAAAAATCAATCAATTATAAGTCAAATCCAAAAACATGACATTTTACTTTTTTATCCGTATGACCAAATAAGTCCTTTCGTTAAATTTCTTCAGGAAGCGTCTACAAATCCTGATGTAGTATCAATAAAAATTACACTCTATCGTATATCTGATGGTTCTCAAATAGCACATCAATTATGCGCAGCTGCGGAAAATGGCAAAGATGTAACTGTGCTTGTAGAGCTTAGAGCCAGATTTGACGAAGAAAATAATATTCAATGGGCCGAGCGTCTTGAACAGGCAGGCTGTCGAATCATATATGGAGCCGAAGGATTCAAGTGTCATTCTAAAATATGCCTTGTAACTTTAAATAAAAATCATAAAATATCATATATTACACAAATAGGTACCGGCAATTATAATGAAAAAACTGCGAGTATGTATACTGATTTATCGCTTATGACCTCAGATAAGGAAATCGGATTAGACGCCGCAGAATTTTTCAGAAATATGCTTATAGGTAATTTATACGGCTCTTACAAAAAATTGCTTGTCGCTCCATCATCATTGAAAAGCGGAATTATGCGATTGATAGATGATGAAATATTAAAAGGACCTAAAGGCAGAATAGTCATAAAAGCAAATTCGCTTACTGAAAGAGATGTAATTGACCGTTTGGCGATTGCTTCTCAAGCCGGGGTGAAAATAACGCTTATACTGCGCGGTATATGCTGTCTTGTTCCGGGAATACCCGGCAAAACGGACAATATTTCCGTAATAAGCATAGTAGGCAGGTTCTTGGAGCATTCAAGAATATACCGATTTGGAGAGGGTGAAAATGAAAAAATATTTATAGCCTCTGCCGATATGATGACTAGAAATTTATCAAGGCGCGTTGAAATTGCATGTCCCATATTAAAACCTGAAATAAAAAAACAACTGTCAAGTATTCTTGAGATTATTTTAAAAGACAATGTTAAAGCAAGAACTCTTATGACGGACGGAACATACTGTAAAATGGATTCAGACGGCAGTGAAAAAATAGACAGTCAGAAATGGTTTATGGAAAACAGTATAAAATCTGAAAATAAACCAGATGAAGAAAAACATCTTATTTCCAACCTAAATAATTTTATCAGTGGTTTTTTTAAGAAATAAAATAAAAAAACACCTCATTTAAGCCGTTAAAATCTAAATTTACGAGATTTTATCAGACAGATTGAGGTGTTTTTTAATGAAAAAAAGTAACTTATGAAAAGTTACTTTTTATAAAAATATATGGTGACCCGTGGGGGAATCGAACCCCCGTTTTCGCCGTGAGAGGGCGATGTCTTAGCCGCTTGACCAACAGGCCATCTTTTTATGCTTATATATTATATCATATAAAAACCGATATTGCAATACATTTTTTAAAATAAAAAATTTTTAAGTGAAATTTTTTTCATACCCTGAAATTTGCCTGCATACAATGTATCATACCAGACAAAAACAGATATTCATTAAAATAAAAAAGAACAATGCAAAAATTATTGATTTATAATATGGAGGCAAAAATGACGGATAACTTATATCTTCCAGAGGGCTTGCTTTACGGTACACCCGAAAATCGTGAATACATATCATCTCTTCATTCCCTTGAGCGCGCGAGAATTGAAGGTCGCATTGTCGAAGGAATAGCCGTAATGTGCGACAGTCGTGATTTCAGCCTGAGGGTAGATTTAAACGGAATCACCGGCATAATGGAACGCGGAGAAACCGTATACGGCGATGAAATAAAAGATATTGCAATAATCACCCGCGTTGGCAAACCGATAGCTTTTAAAATTTTGCGAATAGAGAAAGATGAAAAAGGTGAACCCACTGCTATATTGTCACGCCGCGCCGCTCAGCTTGAATGTATGGCTAATTATATATCATACCTTTCTCCCGGTGATATAATTCCGGCACGTGTTACTCATCTTGAGCCATTCGGAGCATTTGTAGATATAGGCTGCGGAATTGTTTCGCTGCTTGGAGTAGACGGAATTTCCGTTTCCAGAATATCACACCCGCGTGACCGATTATATATTAGAGAAGAAATCAGCGTGGTTGTAAAAAGTGTTGACCAGGATACCGGCAGAATATGCGTATCTCAAAAGGAGCTTCTCGGGACATGGGAGGAAAACGCTTCATGCTTTGAGGCAGGGCAAACGGTTGCGGGAATTGTAAGAAGTGTGGAACAGTACGGAATTTTTGTTGAGCTTGCGCCAAATCTCGCCGGACTTGCGGAGCTATGTGACAGGGCTGACGAAAGCAGTGTCGGTATGGGCTGTGCCGTATACGTCAAAAGCATAATTCCGGAAAGAATGAAAATAAAACTCGTGCTCATAGATACATATCAAATAGACCCTGCTCCGGCGCGTCCTCACTACTTTATCGATACAAATAAAGTCAGTCATATTGAAAACTGGCGGTATTCTCCACCTTCAAGTCAGCGCATAATTGAAAGTGTATTCATCTAAATTTTTTTATTAAATTTAATATAAAATAACGTGAGTTTGCTCTTAATTATTCAGTTAAAGATATTTTTTTTATTAATACAATATCTAAAACTGAAAATACAGGAGTTGAACTCACGTTATTTAGTTATTTATTCACCGATACGGGGATAGACCACGATTTTGATACATTCATCGAGATGATTATGCGTCATATCGAGAGCCCACTCCAACTTGTCAAGCGTAACTCTGTGAGTTATTTCCTTGCCCAAATCGAATTTTTTATCGGCTACCATATCGAATGCGGTCTGAAAATCCCGTCCGTCTGCGTTTCTTTCAAGGAAATGGCGGTATTTTATGTTTTTACGGTTCATATGGAACGGATTTAATCTGTGATTATGGTACTTTAACTGTACCTCAACGTTTACTCCAGCCATTCTTCCGTTGTATTTTAATGCTTCAATAGGAATATAAAAAGCATCAAGCTCTTTTGAGCGGTCAAGCGCGATACACATAAACGCCGTATCTATTTCTCCTATATCGCGTCGGATTGCCTCAAGAATTTCGTCTGATGTCATCTCTGAACGGTTGTAAGTCCATTTTGCGCCCATTTCCCGAGCCATTGCCAGACGGTTTTCATAAAAATCTATTACCGCGATATTTTCCGTATACTGTGAAGATGTTCCGGTTGCGGCAAGACCGAGCGGACCTGCGCCTGTGATAAGAACTTTCTCATCTTTTTGGAGCATTGCCGGACCGACAAGTCCAGTATAAGAGCCGTCAAAAGTTTCGCATATCGCCGCAACTTCACTCGGCATATCGTCACGTATATGAGCGATTCCGGAATGTTTGTGAACGGGAACATATTCTGCAAATGCGCCGTTCGGGGTATAAAGCGCCACACGTTCTCCCAAACGCACATTATCTACATCTTTGCCGATTTCAACAACAGTTCCGCACACTTCATGCCCCAATATCTGTGGATAGTGGTCGTGGTATCCGTCAAAAATACCTTCTACAATGTGATTGTCTGTTGCATTGCAGATTGAGGCGGCTTCAACTTTGATTATATATGTATCATCGGTAACTTCCGGCTTAGGAACGTCTTTTATGACGAGTTTGCCGGGCTTTTCAACTACTGCTACGAGCATTGTTAGTTCCTCCGTTTTTTATAATTTTTAGAATAATGGATAAAATAGATGTTTTTGATTTTCTTGAAATTTTTAGAATAATGGATTAAGATAAGCGCTTTCAATTTTATAATATTCCTCAACTTTTTCGGGAGCGACATGAGGTTCAAGCGAACATAAACCGTTATAACTCTTATCGACTTTCACTTTGCATACAAGCGAATGTATATTTACCGCACCGTCAGGCACTGGAACATATTTAAAATTATCATAATTATTATGCGCATTTTTTAGATGTATGTATCCGATATACGGTTTTAAGGTTTCATACGCATCGGGAAAACCATCAGCCCCTGCTTGATAATAATTTGTGCAATCAAGGTTCGTTTTAAAATAAGGATTTTTGAAATGCTCCATTATTTTAAGCATTCTGTCGGGAGTTTTTGTTGCGTCATGTGCCTCATTTTCGAGTGCGAGTGTGATTTTATATTCTTCCGCAAGCTTTATAGGCTTTGCCCAAAATTCTTCCATGCGGGCAAAATCAGCTTCATTAGGTGAAACTGCGGCGCAGTAATGATTTATTCTCAGCGCGCCTGTTTCTGCAGCCGCTTCAATTGTGTAGCAGAGCATATCCGAGTATTCTTCCGCGCTTCCGCTGTAACCGAAAGCCGCTCCAAGCGTTACGCATTCGATACGAACTCCTTCACTGTCAGCTATACGCTTCATTTCTTTTATATCGCGGTTTTTCCAGCCTAAACCGTCACCTGCCGCATTACATTCCCACACTTCACAGACACGCATATTATATTTACGCCCGATTTTGCATATTTTGTCAAACGGCATAGTATATCCTAACGCCTGCCCTGAAAATCCGAGTGTAAGCATACAAATTCCTCCTCTATAAATTTTTTTATTTTTTATAAATGCGAAATGTTGACAAAAAAATTATTTTGGTTGCATTTTTATATGAATAGTGATATCATAAAAATTGAGATATATTTCTAAAAAATCATATTATGATATGCAATATTGCTTATAAAAACAATATATTGTAATTATATTTTAGCATAATTTCCAAATGAGTCAATGGACATTTCTTTTGATTATTAGCACATTTCTTTTTTAATCAAAATGTGAGGAGGGCAGTATGTCAGAGATATATAATTTTACGAGCGGAATAAATACCTATCATGCGCTGAACCATGTATCTGAAGCACGTCAGAGTGACTACTGGGTATTTTTATGCTTTAATACTCCTTTTTTAATAGACACCGATGAGGGAACTTTAAGAGGGGAGAGCGGTGACTTTATAATTACGGAGCCGTATAAGCAGAGACGCCATACAAATGTACCGGAAGCGGAAACCGGATTTATAAATTCGTGGTTTCACATAAACGGAAAGGGAATATCTGATATTATAAAAAAGTACGGATTTGAGCCGGATATTTTATATCATACGGTAGATTCGGCGATATTTGTGCAGGATTTGACAGACTTGCAAAATGAAATATACAGCCGCAGGATTTATTCCGATGACATGGCGCTTTTATTGTTTACGAAACTTGTAATAAATTTAAGCCGTCAGAACGCACTGTATAATACGCATTCGTTTCATGACAATATTAAATTTCAGGAAATAAATAAACTCCGTGAGCGTATGCTTGAAAATTATACAAATCAATATACTGTAAAATCTCTGGCAAGGGAAATGAATATCAGCAGTGAGTATTTCGCGGCGCTTTATAAAAAAATATTTGAAATAAGTCCGATGAAAGATTTAAATACTAAACGAATGGCGGCGGCACGTACACTTTTGATAAGTACAGATATGTCAATCTCGGAAATCGCGGAAAAATGCGGGTACAGTGACGCAAACTATTTTTCCCGTCTATTTAAAAAATTCACCGGAATGTCTCCCGGTGAATTCAGAAAATAATTCTTTTTATTTATTTAATTCAGTATAAAGAGTATTTAAAAGTGTTTTTGTGGAATCGCATACATGTTCCCAGTAAAAAATGCCGCCGTATCCTTCTCTGATGACGTATTCCGCTTTGGCGGTCAGAGATTCGGGGTCGTCATATGATAAGAATGTACTGCCATTAAAGAGCCACGGTGCTTTCGCTTCATCGTCCCAGTATCTGACATAGCCATTTTTATTGATGTACTCAGCGGCAAGCGTGTCATATCTCGGTCCGTATCCGCCGCCGTTTTTGCATATCTGCAAAAGTCCGTGATTTCTGTCCTGAATATTGTCCCATTTTCTTGAATAGAATGCCGCACCCATAAGCAATCTTTCTTTTGGAACTCCTGCCGCGTGGAACAGTCTCAGAGCCTGGTCACAGCTGTTTCTGAATACGTCTCCGGTTGATGAATATAATTGCGTATGATGTCCGGCTAAAGCGTGGAAGCCGCATTTCAAATCATATGTCATAAGGCAGATGTAGTCGAGATATTTCATAAGCTCGGGAAGCTCAACACTTTCTACATAATAAAGGTCTGCGCCTGCTGCGATTGTAAATAAATAATGATTGCCATCGATTGCGTCAAGATGACGTCTTATTGATTCCGCAAGCAGTGTGAAATTATGCTTATCATCGGGAGAGGTATTCGCACCGTTAGACGGTACACACGGATATTCCCAGTCGAGGTCAACACCGTCAAAATGATACTTTGTGATAAGCTCCGCACAGTTTGCGCCGATAATTTCTCTTGCCTGCTCGGAAGCACAGCCTAAAGTAAATGCGTCCGGGTGAGAGGGTACGATTGAAACTACAATTTTGATATCAGGATTCCACTCTCTTACTTTGTCCATAAGCTGAAGCATTTCCAAATTTTCTACGTTTATGGAATAATCGATGTTAAGACCGCCGAAAGCCACATTAATATGTGTGAGTTTCTGACAGTCTTCTTTTGTCAGACCGGCATTGTTTCCTGCATATGCCAATAAAATTTTCTTGCTCATTTTAATTTCTCCTTTAAATAAAAATAAATATAACTGTTTATTCCGTCATAACATACTTATTCGCCTGTTTAGTGAACATGTCGTAATATTTCCCCTGCTGTGCCATCAATTCTGAATGGTTTCCCTCTTCCAGAACGCAGCCGTTGCCGATTACAAAAATTTTGTCCATGTCTCGCACTGAAGACAAACGATGTGCAATCATTACCGTGGTAGACTGTGCACACTGTTCTATCAGTGCTTCATTCATCTCATACTCCGCAATTGGATCCAGTGCCGAAGACGGCTCATCCAACAATACCAAACCGTTTTGTGCAGTCATCACACGCGCAAGTCCGATTTTCTGTTTTTCTCCACCGGATAGCATCACGCCATCTTTCCGAAACTCTCGAGTAATTTCGTCATCCAAAGATGCATTGTTTTTAGTAAGGACACGATCCAACTTCAGAGCCGACAGTATTTCGTTGCATTTATCGTCATCTGCCGAGTGCAGCAACTCCATATTATCGCGGAATGACATAGCATACAAGTTTGTATCTTGAAAAGCCACGCCAATGCACGCTCGCAGGGCATGAATGTCGTAACTGCGTATATCGATTCCATTTACAAAAATTGTACCAGCAGAAACATCATACAGCCTTAAAATCAGCTTCACAATCGTAGATTTTCCGACACCGTTTTCTCCAACTAAAGCTACCTTTTCACCTTTATGTACAGTAAAGCTCAGGTTTTCCAACACATATGGGTCTTCCTCATTGTACCGAAAACTGACATTTCTGAATTCAAGCGAAAAAGGCGTGTTTGGTTCCGGCGGATGTACGCTAGTGTAGGTAGTTTCTATCACAGACTCTAAAGTAAAGAATTCCCGAATCCGTTTCGAGTATGAGCCGAGCAGGTCTATACTTTTGGTGATGTCAAAAATATCATACAAATAGTCGTCCAATTTGTCTGCCGCCATCCACATAGTAGCAAACGCACCGATATTAGCTAAACTGCCGTCCCAATAAGCAGTCGCAATACAAAATAGTATAATTGCACGTGAAACCATATATACAAAACTCTGCCCTGTATTTAAAGCAAATATTTTTTTCGTCAATTTATTTAACAGTCCTACTTTTTTCTGAGCATTGATGTCGTATATTTTCGATGCTATGGAATACAGATTTGTTGTGCGCATATCTGCCCCATATTCCTTCAGATAGTTAAGCCGGTGAACATAATCCAGCTTTCGGTCAAATGGTACCAGTGCTTCTTCCTTTGCAATTTCGACTTTGTTGTTATAAATATTGAAAATCACCCGAATTCCTGCATAAGCTACCACAACCACTACCACCCATGGAGAAATAGTTGCAATCAGGGACGAAAAGAGTACTATCGCTACAATTCCACGCAGAATGCTATTGATAATGTCTCTAGCTTCATTAGATTTATCTGCATAATTGTTCATGATCCATGAATACTCATCGTAAAACTCAGGGTTATCCATATACTTGTAGTCCATGAAATGGGTCTTTTCATAAATTTCCTTTTGAATCTGCATTTTTACTTTCGGATTTTTGACAGCATCGTATCGGTCAAACACATAATTTTCTACACATTTCAAAAGGAAATTTAGTCCGGTGAAAGATAAAATAATGAAGAGAACATACATAATTCCCTTATTTTGTGTTAGAGCATTCATCGTGAACTGTGGAATATACACCTCTAAATAACTTAAAAGTGGCCAGCAAACTGCTTTGTACAGAATATCGATGACCAGCAGGCATGGTCCATATTTAAGGTACGGCTTTATCAGCCACAGTACATTTTTAATTTTTTTAAATATATTTTTCATAATTTTTTATTCTTTTACTTCATGATATGATTGATAATAATGTCTTGTATGCACTTTCACTACTGGAATATTTCATAGAATATACTCCTTTTACTTCAAGTCATATTGTTAAAATAATATGAAAGTGCCAATAATATGATTTTGATATTTATATTCTTTTATAGCTTTGTGTTATACCTCACTCTTCTTTTTGTGATTTAACTTCTGCACAAGTTGCAGGCTTTCACTGTTCTGAACTTAAGTTTACTTCCTTGATGCTCATCTCCTTGTTTATTAAAAATTATTTTTGTGGGATTTATCATTATAAATTAGGGTTCATTTTGGCGGCGGCTCATTAAAGCGACTGCGATTACAGATATAATTACGGTAAGCGCAGCGATAAGCACGCCTTTTTTCATTGACTCATCTTCTTCATTCAGTATCTGCATACTCACATTAGGTACGATAAAATCACGCAGTTCTGCACTGCTTGCGCTTACGCTGAACGCTGTTATTTTTTCTATATCCATAATTGAAGATTCCTGCCCGATTATTCCAAGCGAAATATACTCAATGTTTGATATTCCCTCAAAATCGGTTAAGTCCGCCGTAATTTTAATTTGTTTGCCTGTTTCAACCGTTGTTTTGTATTCAGCACGGTTCATTCCGCTTCCGATAACCATCAACACATCAGCCGTTTCATTTTCGGAATATACCGTAATTGAAAATTCCAAAAAAGGAGAAAGTGATAAATCAACAGGTGACTCAAGAGCGCATATGGCATTTCCATATGATTCCTTAAATCCTCCCGAAAAAGCTGCACGCAGAATTCGTGTTCTTGGCTGATTTTCTTTATTGAATTCTGAGGAGCGAGTTCCTACATATGAACAGCCCTCTCCTTCAAACCACCCCTGTGAATTGTATGAATTCGAGAAGTCCCAGAGAGAATATTTGCCGGTATACTGAAGATTTGTATCATCTTCAAGAAATACAGATTCATATAAAGTACGCTCAGCGATTACGGAGGTATCTACCATACCTGCATCAACGTATTTAAGCATAGCGTATAACTGACTGTACGCAGTGAGCTGTGAGCTTTGGTGAGAGAGAGAAAGCATTACTGCGTCAACCGCGCTTTCTTTATTTAAATGACGTTCTACGGTTTCACGGTATACTTCCATAAAATCAGTTGCAAGTGTGTTTATATTACAGCCGTTTTCCGGTTCCCACATAAGATATATTGATTCCGGTGCAAAAGAATATAATTTATTAAATCTGTTTAAGGCACGGAGCATGGAATCAGTTTTTGATTTTACCTGCGGTGCGGAGGAATTTGACGGTTTAGGTGAATCAGCGATTGAGTATAATATTCTGAAATCGAACTCTCCTTCAAGCTTTATCTGAGCGGTAAGCAGTTCCGTAAACATAAGCGGTTCAAATGAATATTCAGACATTCCGGTAATATCGCTGAATGGATAGTCCTCGGCGGTAGTTACAAGTACATTGTCCTCATATCTTCGGCAATAATATGTGTCGGAGGAGTATATATATCCATCGGATATTGAAGCGTAAACGCTGATATTCGGAATATGATCTGAAGATATGCGGTAAACAAGCCTTAGAGCGTCAGCATATGCACGTACATAAGCGTCAATTTCAGACATTGAATTTTCAATGCCGGTAGAGTTGTAAATTTCACGGTTGTCAACGGCATAGCCTACCGCGAATCCGGAAATTTTACCAAATTCATCTCCGCTGTAACGTTCAGATAAAAAATCCGTTACGGCGCAAAGCTGATTTACACCCTCTTTAGTAGTGGTATTAAACGCATAGTAAGCCGCCTCATTTTCAGTATCAAATGTGAGTGCCTCCTCTACCATTCTGTCTGAGGCAAGCAAGCGCAGAATTACGTCTGAACCAGTGGCAGAATACCTCTTTATCTGTCGGTCAAGCTCTCTTGTATACTCAGTATCGAAATAATAATAATATCCATCACGCAGATGAAGCTTGACAAGAGAATTTTTAGCGTCACTCTGTGAAACTATCAGCTTGTCGCAGTAAACATCTATTAATATTCGTGAGCTGCCTGTTTGGAAAATATTCACTTCACCATCGGCGTGCATTCCTTTTAAAGTGAGACTGTTTTCAGGATTTTCGGGATTTTCAGAAAAAATTTCAGATATATTAGGAGAAGAAAGGTCTGCGTAAACTGAATATCCGATTGGAACAAATGTCGAGCCGTCATTTGAAACAATTGCGGCGAAAAATTTATAAGTACGGTAGTCCACCGTGTCTGCTGGAATTTTAAATTCAAATCTAGTTGATATTTCATTTACCGCAACAGGAAGCAAGTCCGTAACTCCTCCGCTATACCATGACGGCACGCAGAAAAGAGCGATTTTATATCCGCGGTATTCTACTGCTGCTGATGATGAAAGAGTCCCTTTGAATATTATAGTATTTCCTTCAAGACTGCATTTAGTAACCGAGCCGATATTATTTTTTTTATGCTGTGTATCAATTGAGGTTTTAAGTTCCCCTATATTTATAAAAGATACAGCATTTATTATGATTTTTCCGCTTTTTGCTCCAACGAATTCGATTTTTATTCGTTCAGTTTCATTACCCATACTTTGCATTATCGAGTCTGGAAGCGGCATAATATATGAAGTTTCGGGAGATTTAGCATCAACAGAGAAAGATACAGTTTTATCCTCTGGATAAACATAATCATCACTACCGGCAAAACTTACTTTTATTTGAGAACATTCGCTTGCATTTACAATCACAAGACGCAGTGCGTTATTTTTCACAGCGTAATCAGGCGCTGGAAAAGAAACGGTTCCCTCAATATATGGGTCATTTGAACCGTCAGGGTAGAAAGATGCGAAAGTGCCGTTATCTGCATATTCAAAATTACCGCCGATACCTGTATAATCCGCAGACATAAATCTGTCATTTAACGAATTATCAGCTTGTCCTTCTGCCTGTACGTCATCTATTTTGAAACCGCCTGAAAATGTAATGTTATCTTTGTCTATATCAATGCTGGTTTCCGTATCTGCAACGTTATTCCCGTCTGTGTCTGAGCTTGTCTGAATTGATATGTCAGTATAAGTTATTGAAATTTCGACAGCGGAAAGACAATTTCGATGAACCCATTCCGAGATATCAAATGATATATTATTCCATTTTCTGGTATCTACTTTTGCATAGCTTCCAAATGAGCTTTCTCCAGAAAATAAAGTCACATATACAATCGCATCTGAGAGATAATTATCAGGGAGCGGGTTTACATAAATATCAAATGAAAATTCAGTATAATCATATAAATTAGGTTCGTATCCTTGATTAAAATATCTTACAACAGAGCGTCCGGTATCAGGCGAGGCATTCCTGCAAACTACATCTAAAAAGTAATCTCCGGATTTTGACTCTGATATTGAGATAGAATCTATACCCTCATATTTATCCCATGCCTGAATATTACTGGAGAAATTATCGATAACGAGCGGTTCATTTTCATCGGCTGCTGAACAGAATACCGCTAAGACGCAGGCAAAAAACAGCGCTGAAATCAGTACCCGAATTCGGTATTTAGAAATACGATTAAATTTAAGCAAGCTGAATTTCACCTCCTAAGAAATTTATTTTTCAGCAGTTACAAAAAATTTATAAATGTAATAGATTTGATGATTTTAAAGAATTATTTTTTGAAAATTTTCATTTCAAACCAAAAAGTGCTTCCGTGACCGATTTCGGACGAAACTCCAAAAAGTGCATTATGAGCCGTAAGTACATTTTTTACGATAGATAATCCTAATCCACTTCCGACAGCACCTCTCTTGTGAATTTTATCCACTTTATAATAACGTTCCCAAATATAAGGAAGCTTATCCTCTTCAATACCTTCGCCAGTATCAATAATTTCGATTCTGACAATACCGTCATTTTCGCGGCAAATCTGACGGATAGTTACGGTTTTGTCTTCTCCCGTATAGTTGACCGCGTTGTTTATCAAATTATAGAGCACTTGAAGTATACGGGTTTTGTCGGCATTTACATAAACATCGCTTTCAGAATCGGGTTCAAATTTAATTGTGTATCCGTCGCGTTCAGTTAATTTTGAGTAACGTAAAAGAGACTGCCGTATTGTTTCGGTTAAATTGAACGGCTCGCATTTCATCTCACAAACTCCGCTTTGCAGTCTTGATACATCAAGAATATCATTGACAAGTGAAGAAAGACGCGCGGTTTCATCGATTATAACCTGAATATTTTCCGGAGTCATTTCACCGGGAATATCGCGCATTACCTCACTGTATCCGCCTATCATGGTAAGAGGGGTGCGTAAATCGTGGCTTATATTAGCGATAAGTTCTTTTTGGGTTCGGTCAACCTTTGAAAGTTCTGACGCAGCGTAATTTAAAGTTTCACTAAGCTCAGTAATTTCACGGAAACTGCCGCCTTTAAATTCCACATCATAATTTCCTGAGGCTAAAGTTTTCGCGGCTTTGTTCATATCCGCAATCGGAGCGGTAAAAATTTTGCTTATAACAGCGGCAAGCAGCATCGCACCGAACAGCAATATTCCCGATATCCAAAGCAGTTGAAGACGCAGTGTGCTTACTGTGGAATCTACTGGGGAAATAGAGGTATTAAGCATAATCAGAACATCGGCGTCACTGCTTTTTAATTTTACCACTCTTGAATAAATTATACTTTCAGGCATACCACTATCATCTGACGGTACGCTTCCTAAATAATCTCCCTCAGTATAGAATAAGTTTCTGAACGCGTCAAGTGAAATACGTTCGATATGCGTACCGTTATTTTTCTTCGCTTCCGAATACATGCGATTATAATTTTCACTTGAAAGACGGTGGAGCAGACAGTCCGGTCGCACATGAGAATAAGCTATGGATACTCCTGTCATATTATTAATTTTATATATTGAAATACATACAGATTTATCCTGCGCGATACGGTCGGAGAGAGTTTGAATATTTTCATTTTCGGCATTTATTGCGAGAAGTTCCGCACTTTTTTCGAGTTCACTGAGTTTTATTGCCTGATATATATCATCAAGCCACACAACTTGAAAAAGCCACAGTACCGCAAGTACAAAAACAATGAAAAGTGCAAGCCAGCCGAATAATTTTATACGCATTCCAAGCGGCTTTTTTGAGATTTTTTCAGCTTTATCCTGAATGCGGAATTTGAATTTATTTTTCACAGTCAAAGCGGTATCCGACTCCTCTCAGTGTTACAATCATCTTAGCGTATTTGCCAAGACTCTTTCTGAGTAATTTTATATGAGTATCAAGTGTTCGGTCATCTCCGTAAAAATCGTATCCCCAAACCTCTGTTATCAGTTTTTCACGGGACAGCGCAATATTGCGGTTTTTGAGCAGATAGAAAAACAAATCATATTCTTTGGGTGACATATCAACTCTTTTTCCATCTATATATACTATTCTTGCGGTAATATCGGCTTTTAAACCTTCAAATTCAAATACTTCATTGGGTTTGGGCTGCTGCGATATTCCAGAATTGCCTCTTGCACGCTTTAAAACGGCGTCTATTCTGAGCATAAGCTCTTTAGGTGAGAACGGCTTTACCACATAGTCGTCAATCCCAAGTTCAAAGCCGTTGATTTTGTCATATTCTTCACCTCTTGCGCTCAGCATAATTATCGGTACATCGGAAATTTTGCGGATTTCGCGGCATGCGGAGAAGCCGTCAAGCTCCGGCATCATTATATCCATTATCACAATATCGAAATTATTTGAGCGGCAGAGCATAACTGCTTCCATGCCGTTTGAGGCTTCCGTGACTTTATGTCCTTCAAATTCAGCGTATTTTATTATTAAACGGCGAATCATTTCTTCATCATCAGTAACGAGAATATTATACATATTAAATTTGCACCGTCCTTTCAAATATTTGTATAATTTTATTTTTATATTATACCACAAATTTAAATATCTGCAATAAATAAAATTCACTGTTTACAATAACTTTTCCGTAAATAAAAAAATACACTGATATTATAGATAGGTTAGCTTTATAAATTATTTTAAAATAAACATCACAGCGATAAAATTATGAAGATAAACGATATCGGACTACAATATAATTAAAACAGACATTTTATTAAAAAAAAACAAAAATCTATTGTAATTTTCAGAAAAATATGATATATTCATCATAGTATAATTTTAAAATTATCCGGAGGTATATTATATAATGAATAAACCGAAAATTGGTATCAGACCTATTATCGACGGACGCCGCCGTGGTATCCGTGAAAGCCTTGAGGAACAAACCCGCAATATGGCGCTTGCCGCTAAGGCTTTGATTGAAGCAAACGTATTTTATCAGGACGGAACACCCGTTGAATGTGTTATTGCAAATCAGGCAATCGGCGGAGGTGCGGAAGCTTATGCCTGCACTCAGCAGTTCTCAACTGAAAACGTGTGCGCTACTCTGTCTGTAACTCCCTGCTGGTGCTATGGTTCCGAAACTATGGACCTTGACCCTCTCACAGTAAAGGCGGTATGGGGATTTAACGGAACAGAGCGTCCCGGTGCGGTTTATCTTGCGGCAGTTATGGCGGCTCATGCTCAGAGAGGACTTCCCGCATTTGCGATTTACGGTCATGATGTTCAGGATGCCACAGACACAACTATTCCTTGTGACGTTGCCGAAAAGATTCTCCGTTTCGCACGTTGCGCAGTTGCAGTAGGTGAAATGCGCAATAAGGCATACTGCGGTTTAGGTGCGGTAGCTATGGGTATTGCCGGCTCATTCGCAGATCCTGACTTCATGCAGAAGTATCTCGGTATACGTACAGAATGGGTTGATATGGTTGAAATTCTCCGCAGAATTGACCTCGAAATATACGATAAGGACGAATATGAAAAAGAACTCGCTTGGATAAAGGCAAACTGCAAAAAGGGTCTTGAAGTAAATCCGCCCGAATGGCAGAATAACGCTGAACAAGACGAGAAAGAATGGGAATTCATTGCAAAAATGACTCTCATTATTCGTGACATAATGCTCGGAAATCCGAAACTTGCCGAAATGGGATACATAGAGGAATCGAACGGCAGAAACGCTATATTCGGCGGTTTCCAGGGGCAGCGTCAGTGGACCGATTACAAGCCGAACGCAGACTTTACAGAGGCTATTTTAAATACCACATTTGACTGGAACGGCAAACGTGCGCCTATTATCTTAGCTACCGAAAATGATAACTTAAACGGTCTCGCTATGCTTCTGCTTCACCTCGTATCAAATCAGGCGGCAGTATTTTCCGATGTTCGTACATACTGGAGCCCTGACGCTGTTGAGCGTGTAACCGGATATAAGCCCACAGGCAGCGGCGCAAACGGATTTATGCACCTCATTAATTCCGGAGCCTCCGCACTTGACGGAAACGGCGGCGCACGTGATGAAGACGGCAACATGGTTATGAAACCGTGGTGGAAGATGACAGATGAAGATGTTAAAAATTGCCTTGAAAAGACAAAATGGGCTCCCGCAAACAAGGGATATTTCAGAGGCGGCGGTTTCTCCTCACAGTTTTCCACCGATAACGGTGAAATGCCTGTTACTATGGTCAGAGTAAACCTCGTTGACGGTCTCGGTCCGGTAATTCAGATAGCTGAAGGCACAACCGTAGACCTTCCTAAAGATGTTGACGAAACACTTCTCAAGCGCACAGACCCGACATGGCCTTCCACATGGTTTGCTCCCAGACTTACCGGAAAAGGCGCGTTTACTGATGTATACAGTGTAATGGCAAACTGGGGCGCAAATCACGGCGCATGGACATATGGTCATATCGGCGCGGATATTATCACTCTTGCGTCAATGCTTCGCATACCCGTATCAATGCACAATGTATGCTCATGCAAGATTTTCCGCCCGCATTCATGGAGCGCGTTCGGAACAAACGACCCCGAATCGGCAGATTATCGTGCTTGTGCCGCATACGGTCCGCTTTATAAATAATGTTATCATATAGGAAAATATTATGGAAATTATACGAACATACAGTCAGGCAATTCCGTCAGTAAGATTTATCGGAAAGAAATATGGTGATAGCGACCGTGTAAACGGAGGCTTCGGTGCAAAATGGGGAGAAGCTTTTGGAAGCGGACTCTTTGATAAAATCGAAGCAGCAGCTAAGGAGCATGATATTTTCGAGGACAGCGGCGCATATATTGGATTGATGCGCTGTAAAGAGGGCGAACCGTTTGAATACTGGATAGGAGAATTTACCAGTGCCGATACAGAAGTTCCGCCGGAAATGGAGTATGTGGATTTTCCGGCATCAAACTGGGGTATCGGTTGGGTATACGGCAATGACGCAAGCGGTGAAATATATGGTCATGAGCCGGAAGTTGCTCAAAAGCTCGGTGAAGCCGGATATCGTATAAAAAATGATGAATTCGGTGCGTGCTGGTCTTTTGAGAGATATCAGTGTCCGAGATACACGTCTCCTGATGAAAAGGGAAATGTAATACTTGATATTGGATTTTTGATAGAATAAGACGGTAATTTTTCTCCCTCATGTTTATTGAAATAATAAATTTTTCCTAAAATAATATAGTTAATAAAAATCCTATGCTGATTTATATTTTGGCATAGGATTTTCGTTTATGTATTTTTTAATTAAGATTTTCCTTGCGGCTAACGTTGTATCTTTCATAATAGAATAAGAACTGTTGAGCAATTCCCGCATTATCGCCTAAAGCCGCTATATCTATTCCGTTAGGGAAATATTTTTCAAGCACGCGCTTTATCCATACGTCAATTGGAAATGCGCCGGTTTTGTTAAATCCGAACAGGAGAGAGCAAGACGCAACTTTCGGACCTATACCCTTGATTGAGGTGAGCCGGCTCATTCCGTAATCGAAATCACCGTTTAAAATTTCATCAGCGGTAATCTCACCGGAAGAGAATCTTTTTGCGGCATCATCAATATATTTTGCGCGGAATCCGACTTTTAAACCGAGCAATTCCGCTTCGCCGACTTGAGAGAGTATTTGAGCTGACGGAAATGAATAAGCGTTTTCGCAGTACGGAGAATCAATTTTTTCACCCCAGCGTTCGCAGACTGCCGATACCAGTTTTTTAATGCGGGGGATATTGTTGTTTTGCGATATTATAAAAGAACAAACTGTTTCCCAAGGTTCCTGACGCAGAATTCTTATACCTCGCCCAACCTCACAAGCCTCAGCCATTTCAGCGGAATCCGGCAGAGCCTTTTTTATATTGTCAATAATTTCGGTGTAATCGGTATCGAGGGCGAGATAATGACGCCATATGTGTTCAAAATCTTCATCGGTAGCGCCGTAAATGTATAATTCATCAGGAGAGTCCTGAGCGAAAATCACATATTTTCCGAAAGCGACACCGCCGACAGCGGTTTTATGATTTACGACATTAACCGGGTCAAATCGAAAGCACTGACCACAATCGAAAGTCTTTTCGACCGAAAAATCAGTTACGGGAATCTTTATATATTCCATTTAAAAAAATCCTCCTTGAAAAAACAGATAAGATTAAAAATTTCTTCTTAAAATTGCTTAATTTTTCAAAAAAATATAAATTCACACTTGTTATATTTAAATTATACAGATATAATATTAATATATAAACATAAATCGAGTAAAAAATATGAATTATATGAATGAATTCGAAAAATAAAGATGGAAAAAGGAGAAATATTCTGAATTTATGGAACAGATTTATACAATACCCGTAAATGAAGCTTTTGAGTCATCGATGAATGACAATACAAAAGGCTGTCCGTTCTGCACTTTATTCAATATGCTTGAAAATGATGAAATTGATTTGATACTTGGAGCGTCAATGATGGAGCCTGATGTGCGAATCCGTACAAATGAACAGGGATTTTGCTTTACACATTATCAGATGATGATGGCGCGCCGGAATCGCCTTCAGCTTGCGCTTATTTTGGAAAGTCATCTGCTTGAGGTATTCGGAAAAATCAAGGGAGGCGGAATGGGTGAGCTTATATCCGGAGCGGGAAGCGGAGCTATGAAAACGCTTTCAAAGCTTAATGAAGACTGCTATGTATGCGGAAGAATAGAGCATAATTTCGCGCTGATGATAGAAACCGCCGTACTTTTATGGGAAAATGACGAGCAGTTCCGCGCAAAAACCGCAGCTCAGCCATATTTTTGCTTGCCGCATTACGAGCGTTTTATTTCTACCGCAAAGGCACGTATGAACAAGAAGAAGTTTGCGGGATTTTTTGAGGCTGTGTCAAAAGTTGAAAATGCTTATTTTGAAAAATTGAATAATGACGTAAGCTGGTTCTGCAAAAAATTTGATTACCGTTATCAGGACGAGCCGTGGTATGATTCCAAAGACGCAGTCGAGCGCGCGGTAAAATTTGTGGCTGGCGATTTGCATAATCCGCCGGAAGATAAAAAATCCGGCAAGGATACGCTTAGATAAAATATATATGCGGTCAACAATTTGTGGTATAAGTTGACTTTGAGATAAAAATATAGTATAATAATGATATAACCAAGCTGTGCTGTCGCGTAATATCAGGCCGAAAGGTATTATTATGAGGAAAGTCCGGGCTTCGCAGGGCAGGATAACGGATAACGTCCGCCGAGGGTGACCTTAGGGAAAGTGCAACAGAAATAGACCGCCGTATCTTTGAAAAAGCTTTATCAGGCTTTACGGAGCTTTATAAAGATTTCATAAAAATACGGTAAGGATGGAAAGGCGAGGTAAGAGCTCACCGGCACGACAGGTGACTGTGTGCAAATGTAAACCCTATCCGAAGCAACACCGCATATGGAAGAATTGCTGTAAAAGGCGATTATATTTGCCCGATAGAATTCCATGGGTGGCACATTGAAAAAGGAAACATTAAACAATGAGCGAAACAAAATTTCTCTCTTTGCGAGATTTAGTACTGATTCATGGAGCGTGGAAGCAATTTTACGCAAAGATAGATGACGGCGCAAGACAAAACCCGGCTTATAGGCTTGCGTTATATGAATCGGAGAGGTTTTTGCCTCTCTGATTTTTTTATATTTTTCTTAAAATTATGTTTTCTATCTACCAAATATGATATATAATAATTATATAATAATAAATAATTTTCAGATATGGGGGTGCTGTTTTGAATTCCAATATTTTTGATATAATAAAGCTTCAGCGTGAATTTTTTTCAACGCGCAAAACGTATGATTTGTCATTCCGCCGTCATCTTCTTCAAAATCTTCGGCTCATGCTTGATGAAAATGAAGCTGATATTTTAGCTGCGTTAAATGCCGACCTCGGAAAATCTTCATGTGAGGCGTATATGACCGAAATCGGTATGGTTCACCGTGAAATAAATCTCGCTCTGAGGAATCTATCCCTGTGGACGTCACCTAAAATCGTGCCTACTCCAATATACCTCGCTCCCGGAAAATCAAAAAAGTATCCGCATCCACTTGGCGTTACGATGATTTTTTCCCCGTGGAACTATCCCGTAAACCTTTCACTTATTCCCCTTGTATCTTCAATTGCAGCGGGAAACTGTACAATTCTTAAATTATCCGAACACTCAAAAAATACAACTGCTGATATTTCGGAGTTGACTGAACGCAAATAAGATAAGAAATATATAGCCTGTGTTACCGATAGATTTGAGGCGCTACGGACAATACGGACTGCGCATATAGATTTTGTACTTT
>CALWTV010000027.1 GCA_944384555.1 uncultured Clostridia bacterium
ATCCGCATGTTTCTGTTGGCTGGGATAATAATCCAAGATATAATGAGATATTCGGCGGTCAGGTTACAAATACACAGCCGGAGGAAATAAAGAAAGGCTTTGAGATGGCGAAGGAATACCTTGACGCACATCCGAATATAAATCAGCTTGTGACGGTGAACAGCTGGAATGAATGGACTGAAACAAGCTATTTGCAGCCGGACGATTTATATGGTTACGGATATCTTGAGGCGATAAGAGACGTATTTTTAAGAAATGAATAAAAATGAGAGGGAATACTTTTTAAATATGCAAATAAAATTTTTGCGTTTAAAAAATATTCCCTTTAACTTATATATTAAAATTGAAAGATTCAGCAGCCAACGGGTGTAGTCATAATAACTTCACGCAGACGCGTCATAAAATATTTGTATCCTTCATAAGAAACATTGCTTAGCACAAAGTGGTCAGGACCGGGTATACATCTTCCATGACGTATCAGATTGCGAGCAATTTCCATTTGTTCTTCAATTGCGTCTTTTCCGAGGGCACAGCTGTTTTTTTCAAGACATCCGAGAGCGCCCATTTTAGGTAATTTATCAAGCACTTCAATTACATTACATCCAGCACCGACTTCAAATGGATACATTGCGTTCACGCCGCACTCGTACATAACCTCAGACAAATCATCAATATTTCCGTCGCTGTCAACTAAAAGTATCGGGATATTGTGAGCGTCAAGGAAGCTTTTGATTCTGCGGTAATGCGGGGATAAAAATTCACGGAATGTAGAAGGTGAAATAATACAGCCGGTTTTACTCGCCATATCTTCCCAACATTCAGCTAAATCGAATTGGACGTCTTTACATAAAATTTCCCATATTTTAAGAGTCATACTTATGTATGTATTGATAATATCATGAACAAGTTCAGGTTCATCGTAAAAAGCGTAGCATAAAGCTTCATCACCCATCATATTACGTGCAAAACCGTATACACCGCCGCAGGTAAGCTGAAGCGGAAAGTCACGGTTTTTATAAAGTTCTACATAATCCCTCCAATTGTCAGGGATTCTGCTTTTATCGTATGGATTTAGGTACTGAGATTTGATTCTGTCCCAGTCATTCGCATCTTTAACTGGATATTCAAGAGTTTGATTATGAAAATCACCGCTCTTGCTGCTTTGAACTAGTGAACCATCTCCGTTTCGGTAGATTATATATTTGTCATCTTCGGATACAACTTTTCCCGCAGGAACTGATGAGAGCCAAAAATTAACGGGTGTGATTCTCCAACCACGGTAACCGCCTTCAAATCCGAGAATTTCATCTATTTTTCCGTTTATCTCAGGGTGGTCTGCAAGCCATGAAGATAATATTGCGTTATCTCCGCCGAATATTTTCATAAAAGGGACACGGTCAACGTCCTGCCCTGTAAGAGTTCTTACAAATCGTTCTCTTGTATTCATTTTTGCTCCTTTAATAGAATATTGTTTTTATTTGTCGTATTGTATATAGAATTTAAATCAAGGTATATATTATCAAGTATTATATCAATGATATTGGTACTTTCCTCTAGCACCGGGGTATCTGTTTTTAATAACATTAATTTTATGTAATTTTTTGGTATAATATAGTTGAGTTTTCTAAGGAAGTATCATAAACTTCAATTATATTTTTAATTATATTGTATATCGTTAAAAACATTATAAATGATTGCAAAAGAAATTACAATATTACGAGGAATTCAAATTATGGAAAAATTAAATTTAAGCGGAGCAGGCTGGTCACTTGCGCGTGATAAAGAAGCCCTGTGGTATAAAGAAAAAAATTTGTATACATATCATTGTCAGACAGACACATATAAGAGAGATGATGATGAAAACATACTTGACGATTCTTCAGCGGGAAGACTAAAAATTTCTGATTTACCGGTAAATCCTCCTACATTTGGATTTGATAAGCTCGAAGAGTATAAAGAAACAGATGTAAGTGTACCTGGTACTCTTGATGAATACCTGTGGGCAAAAGATTCGCAGAATCCTCTTGAAGATTTCGGACGCTATACCGGTGTATCATGGTGGTGGAGGGATATAACAATACCCGAAAGTTGGAGCGGAAAGAGATTTGTACTTTCTTTCGGAGGAGTGTCATACCGTGCTGAGGTATTCATTGGCGAAACTTTAGTAAGATATGATGCAGTATCATCTACTCCTTTTGATATAGATATAACAAAATATATTAATGCAGGCGAAACAAAAAGACTTGCGGTAAGAGTAACAACCCCTGGCGGAAATATGAGTTGGGACGATAATACACCGCTTTACTGGGGAGAATCTGGCGTGAAGGTTTTCCCAGACCACGGATTTTCCGGAATTGACGGAGATGTAGTGCTTTACGCTTATGAAGATGTATTTGTAAATGATGTACATATAGAAAATACACCTGATTATATCAACAGAACTATAAAGGTTCATACAGAAATAATAAATAAGTCTTCATCTTCAAAAACTGCGGATTTGACTATTTCGGTTATTGACTGTGACGGAAATACAATATACAAAAATACATATCAAAATGAAAATGCCGGAGTCGGAATAAATGTCATTACTAAAAAAATAAGCGTTCCAGACGCTAAACTTTGGGATATTCATCAAGGAAATATATATACATGCCGTGTTAAGTTTGTGGATACAAATGAGACAGATTTTGGTTTCAGATGGTTTACAGTAGAGGATTACGTATCTGATAAAGACGCTGATAAAAGTTTAGGAAATGCACGCTTTACATTAAACGGAAGAAGAGTGCGTCTGCTCAGCGCGATTAGCTGGGGATTTTGGCCGACAAATGGACTTTATGCAACTGCCGAAATGGCTGAAAAAAATGCCCGCAATGCAATTG
>CALWTV010000028.1 GCA_944384555.1 uncultured Clostridia bacterium
TTCATAATTAGAATTGTTTGGTTTATGTTATCAAAGCTATTTTAAATATATTTACGGGCTTTTAGGCGCAAACGCCCTTTTTTTGATTTTTCACTGACGCTGTCAATTATAAATTTTCCACAGCCCCGTATTGTTACTATATCACCGTCATTAATTTTAAAATCCGGCTTTTCGATTTGAGTATAATTTACTTCTGCATCTCCGCGCAGTATTAAATCCAATGATTTATCTCGTGACAAACTCGCAAGAGCGGCAACTGTTCCGTCAAGGCGCGGCGAAGCTATTGTATCTGTAATTTCAGCGAACTTTCTTTCATACACAAAATTTAAATCTAGAGGAAATTCAACTGCTCTTACTGTATCAGACGCTGCTTTTTTAAGTGATTCCGTGATAAACGGTATAATTTTTTTCGCGGCAAATACCACGGCTTCAAAATCTCCTGTAACAACGATATCTCCGATTACCGCCCGTTCTATGCCAAGATTTAAAATTGCCCCCATATAATCACGGTGTGAAAGAACTCGGTATCCGCTGCCTGAAATTTTAATGCGACCATATAATTCCCTTACCTGCGCACAGATTAATTCAGATTTTTCGGCTTCTTCATCAGTTACCGGTATTTTCGGATTTTCAAATAACCGTTCCTGCGGCAGAAGATAATCCGGCAAAAACAAAATTGACCTGCGTTCAGCACTTTCATATCCGCCGTAAAAATAAGCACGTGAAATATAACCGCTGTATTTTAATCTTTCAGTGATAAAGTACTGTTCAGCGGGTGTTAGAAACGGCAATGGCGAAGAAACGCATATTCCATTTTCCGCACGCTCTGCCGCTTCCTCTATATTTGAAAAAAGATATTCTGTTTCTTCATCTAACATTTTGGAATTCATATCTGTTCTCATTTTTCAAAACTAAATAATATCAGTCTTAATTTATATAACCGGCAGCAGCATCTGTATAACTATCAGCAAAAGATATGCCACCATAAATGATATATCGATAGGCATATTTCGGACAAATTCAAACCGGTCGAGGAATATTCGCACAGGAACGATTATAGGCTCAGTAACGGAAATAACAAATCGGTTAAGCGTGCTGTCCTCATCAATCGGAAACCACGACAATATCGCGCGTACCAGCATAAGTATTTGCAAAATTCCTATAAGGGAGCCTACAAGCCTCGAAAATATACGGACTACTACCATCATTATACGAAAATATCCTCCTCTACACCGTACAGATTAAAAATTGAATAGTTATCAAGACAAACAGAGCTATGTCAAAATACGGCATAGCTCGCAAGGTTTGTTATATTGCGACATTTACCGATAATTTCAACAGCAGATGTCGATATCTGTCTTTTGATAAATCTTGGATTTTATGGAATTTTTTATTTTAAATTTTAAAAAACACCCACCAACAATTTCAAATTGTTAAAAACTGGGATATTTATGTGACTGATAATTCAGGAAAAATTAAAAATCGTTGTAAGATTCATCATCTGATTCAGCATTGTCATCTTCTTTGTTTTTGCGTTCTTTTAATGCCTCACCGGATACATCAACATTGTTAGGGGTAATAACATATGCATTTGTCGCAACCTTTTTAAGCTGACCGTCTATGGAGTAAGCAACACCACAGAGAAAATCAATCAAGCGGCGCGCAGTTTCCTTGTTTGTATTCTCAAGATTGAGCACGACAGTTCTTTTGTTAAGGAGATGATTGGCGATCTGAGATGCACTTTCAAAGCGTTCCGGCTTTACAACCTTGAGTTCAATTGCGGAGCCAGACAGACTTATTCCACCGTTTGAACCCATATTCGGATTTTGATACATTCCGCCGCCCATTCCGGCATTTTGAGCGCCCATATTTATGTTTTGCTGAGTGTTTGCGTTTTGATTGCCGCCACCATATATATCCGAGTCATCACCGTTGTCATACCCGTCGAATTCGTTGTAGTAATCATCATCATACCCGTTATCGTATTCGTTATTCTCAGGTTTTTTAATTTTATCAAATATTCCCATTATTTATACCCATTCCGCAGAATTTTTATTTTTCAAATTTAGACAATATGCGGCGCAAAGCCATATGCCTGCGGAAAAATCCTTTCTCAAATCTGTATCTTTAAAATACCGGCACCGACCGGAGGTAACAATTTTTCTTTTTCAGTATTATTTAGAAGCCTGAAATCAAAGCAAGTGTCATTGAGATAAGATAACCGATTTTCTTAACTATAATATATATGCCGTGATAGATTGTGCTTTGATAAATATAATATAGATTATAAAACCGGCTGAGTTCTGGCTCCGAAAATCGCACTTCCGATTCGCACGATATCGGCGCCCTCTTCTATTGCAATGGTAAAGCTATCACTCATACCCATAGATAAAACAGGCTCTATTATATTATGCGATTTTTTTTCGGAAATGTCAATAAACAGCGCGTAAGTTTCTTTAAAAAATTTACGAAAATCTTCAATTTGGGTGCATTTAGGCGCCATAGTCATGATTCCGCGTATGCGGAGCGAGGAATATTCCTCAATTTTACAGAGAAAATCTTCAAGCTGTTCCGGCATTACACCGCTTTTATTTTCCTCTCTGCCGATATTGACTTCAATCAGCACATCCATTGAGCGGTTATTTTTTTTGCACAGGCGGTCAATTTCCGCAGCGAGCTTTTCGCTGTCAAGGGACTGTATCATATCCACTTTATCGATTATATATTTAACCTTATTTGTTTGAAGTGTTCCTATAAAATGAACTGCGGTATGTTTTCGCCGCTCAACTGCCCTCTCATCAATAGTAAACAGTTCGTCATACTTTTCAACGAGTTCGTTTACGCGGTTTTCTCCGATAATATCAAGTCCGAGATTATCGATTGCATATGCGATATCACATGCAGGAACAGTTTTTGTAGCGGCAAGCATAAGTGGCTGATTTCCGCGTCTGGATTTTTCGCACGCCTCTTTTATTTTTTTGCGTACATTTGCTAAATTTTCTGATATTTGCTGTTGTCTTTCGTTCAAGGGAAATCCCCCTTTTTATTATTTTATGTGTAAAATTTTTAATTAAAAAATATCAAGGGACTATTTTGCCGTCATATAAATTTTTGCCGGCAATGATAACAGAATCATGAAGTTCAAGCCATTTTGTTTCTCCGTCTACCTGTTCGCCTCCCTGAACTATTGAATAGCCATCGGTTTCATAAACGGTTTCGACGCGGCGGAAATGCACAGTCTTTCCTACAAGCACATATACTCCCTGAACTCCATCCACTATTCTGATAGCAGAAAGCGGCAGCTTATATCCGGTATATGATGCCTGTATAAGTTTTACTGGCTGAACTCTTGTATATGCAAAGCCTTCCGGCATTATATTTGTTTCAAATATTAATACGACACGGTTGTCATCAGGTTCGTTTATTATCCGGCTGATTTCCATTTTTACACTAAGTGCGTTATATGCAAACGCTACATCGCACTCATCTCCGACACTGAAATATCTAAGAGCATTTTTATCCGTCGGGCAAGCGATATACCATGTGGTATCAGTGACAATTTTACCGGCGCATTTTTCATTCTGAGCAGTCATCGCGGTCTCTTCCGGCACACTTTGAATCAGTGAATAAAATTCATCTGCGGAAATATCGGAAAGCAGTTCGGGATTAAAGATGTTTTCATAGCCGTCAGTATCTGCGTAATAGTAACCTGATTTTTGAGTGTATATAGTTTTCCCAGTTGAGCCAAGCTTTATTATAAGGTTCGTACGCTCATTTTTGAGCTGTTCTATCTGCTCGTCAAAACCGGTCATTGAATTTATTATTATCTTGCGCTTGTTTATCAAAGAAATTAACTCTGTTTTTACCGATGAGGCATATGAATATCGGTTATAAGAGGTATTTTCTTTTAATTGTATCATAAGTTTAGTTATCTCGCTGTCGATTTTTGACGTATCCTTTACCGACAAATTTGCTGTTGAGCCGGTCGCTTCGTATAGTTTAAGCTGTTCGTCTATCTGAGCTATGCGCGCCTTAATTTCATCACCATCACCATAATAGACGCTTGCAACCGGATTTCCTACCGCGACACGTGATCCATCTGCGGCAATTGACGCTATTCCACCCGAAGACGATGCATAAATCGGAGATTCGCTTCTGAAAATATAAGCGTCAAAGTCGATATACTTATTTTCTGTAACTTCAGAAACCGTGGTAGTTTCAAGACCGCCGCCGAATGAATTCGCAAGATGATAACCTATATATAAAATCAAACCTACTGATATACAGGCGCTGAATAAATAGAAAAATACCTGCTTTAAATATTTTTTATCCGTTGACACTTCCTCCTTTTTAACAATCGCTGTTCATTATCCACTCCGTGCACTGCTTTGATAAATTTTCAATATCAATCCCTTCATCACAGTACACTGGGTAATATTTCTCAGGGAAATTTTCACAGCTTCGAGAAAACCATGTAATCTGACGTTTTGCATATCGTCTTGTTGCCATTTTTATTTCCTCAGCCGCAAAGTCAATAGAAACTGAACTGTCAATATTTGATGCCCGTATATATGAAAGCATTTCTTTATATCCGATAGCCTGAGCGCCGCCGCCGGTTTCGGGAAGTTTGCCATTTTCAAACAGTGTGCGTACTTCTTTTTCAAGTCCTGCTTCAATCATTATATCGACACGTTGGTTTATTCGGTTGTATAAAATTTGTCTGTCACGATAAAACAGCGCAAATATTTTCGCATCATATACGGGATTTGTGATTTTGGAGCGCCTGTCCCATTCAGATTTTGTAATGCCGGTAGTGTGGTATATTTCAAGGGCACGAATGACACGGCGCACATTATTTTGATGTATTACCCGTGCAGATTCAAAATCAACTTGTTTTAACTTGTCATGAAGCGCGCCGTTTCCGAATTCTTTTGCAAAATCCTCACATTCACTTCGGAATTTATCATCACGGCAGCCGCCTTCCGCAAAATCGGAAACTTTCAGCACAGAATCAAGATACAACCCTGTTCCTCCACAGAAAATCGGGAGTTTTCCTCGGTCTGCTATATCTGCTATAATAGGTTTTGCCGCCGCCGCATAATCCGCACAGGTATAATTTTCTTCAGGCTCGCATATATCAATCATGTGGTGCGGAATTTCACTCATTTCCTCAGCCGTCGGCTTTGCGGTACCGATATCCATGCCCCTGTAAATCTGCATTGAGTCGCACGAGATTATTTCCCCGTTAAGCCGCCTTGCAAGTTCCAGAGCCAAAGCGGATTTTCCGGAAGCTGTCGGTCCCGCTACCGCCAATATCTTTATCATACAATTTGTCCTCTTTAAATATAAACAATTCCTAATCCCGAAAATTATAAAATAAACATTGCGTCTCCGAAAGAGAAGAAGCGGTATTTTTCGCGGACTGCGGTTTCGTAAGCCTGCATTATGAATTCACGTCCCGCAAGCGCAGATACAAGCATTAGCAGAGTGCTTTCCGGCAAATGAAAGTTTGTTATACGCGCGTCAACCGCTTTGAATTTATATCCCGGGTAAATGAAAATTCCGGTATCTCCGCATATGGGCTGAATTATTCCACTGTCATCTGCGGCACTTTCAAGCGTGCGGCATGATGTAGTTCCAACCGCGATTATTCGACCGCCCGCCGCTCTGCGATTATTTATTGTGTCTGCGGCCTCCGGCGTTACGGTAATAAATTCACTGTGCATATGGTGGTCAGTGATTGATTCCGCTTTTACCGGGCGGAAAGTACCAAGTCCCACATGAAGCATAACGGGAACAACCGCAATCCCCATCGACTTGATTTTGTCAAGCAGTTCGTTTGTGAAATGAAGTCCCGCGGTAGGAGCCGCCGCCGAGCCTTCTTCTTTTGAATATACGGTCTGATAACGCTCACTGTCTTCAAGACGCTGAGTTATATAGGGAGGAAGCGGCATAAGCCCGATTTCATGAAGAATTTCATAAACGCTCTTATATTTTTCACGGTCATATTCAAAACGCGCGATACGGTTTCCCTCATCTATAATATCAGTAATTTCAGCAGTCATCATTCCCGAAAAGTCTATTTTGCTGCCAATACGTGCCCGTTTTCCGGGTCTGACTAAAGTTTCCCATGTATCTGCCCCTCTCTGTCTGAGCAGCAGCAGCTCCACATCTGCGCCTTTCTCGGATTTTCCGAATATTCGCGCCGGAATAACTCGGCTGTCATTTATTACAAGCGTATCATTCGGACGCAGATACTCGGTTATATCGTGAAATATACGGTGTTCGATTTTTTTTGACTCACGGTCAAGCACCATAAGCCGCGAACTGTCACGCGGATACAGCGGAGTCTGCGCTATAAGCTCCTCTGGAAGCTCATAAAAAAAATCGCTTGTCTTAAGTGATGTGTCGGGAAGCTCATTTTGTATCAAATCCACATTGATAATGTTGTTTTTTGTCATGAAATTGTGTCCTCGGTTATTGACAAAATTAAAAATGTATGCTACCATATTATTGTACGGTGATTTATATGAAATTTTCACTGTAATTTGGTAGAGGTGCGTTCCTGAATAAGTACCGGCGGCATTTTTTTATTAAAAAATTTTTATGGATTAACCGCATTAATCCGCCGCATACGGAAAAGGTCAGTTACGCCGAAGACTCGAAATCAGTGCGGTTTCGGTTCGGGTCTGGTTTCGCGCGACAATATCGACGAAACTGTCATCATAATCAATAGTGCCGTTTTCGGCATATAATTTATGATGGAGAGCTATCTTTAAATATAATAACTTCCGTTCCGGCACTCGCTGTTTATATATAAGATTGAACTTCCGGAAACGGCTACATATATTATATTACAGAGATGGCTGGTTTTCAACCGGTTTTTTATTTTTTAAAGGAGAATTATATATAACGTAACAATTTATACATCAAAATTTAAATTCCGGCGTTATATACAAATGAGAAGGGATACAGCCATGACTGATACAAACAAAAAGAACACCATTTTTACAGGAGCCGCAACAGCTCTTATCACACCTTTTACACACAATCAAGTTGACTATACCGAATTCGGCAAATTAATTGAAAGTCAGATATCCGGCGGAATTGACGCTCTCGTTATCTGCGGAACTACCGGCGAGGCGGCAACGCTTACAGATGAAGAACATAAGGAATGTATCCGCTATGCAGTTGAAAAAGTTGCCGGACGTGTTCCCGTAATCGCAGGCACAGGCTCAAACGATACCGATTACGCAAACGAGCTTACAAAATATGCGTGTGAAGTCGGCGCAGACGCGGTTCTGCTTGTCACCCCGTATTACAACAAAGCAACCCCAAAGGGACTTATTAAGCATTTTCTTTCAACCGCTGAAGTATCGACAAA
>CALWTV010000029.1 GCA_944384555.1 uncultured Clostridia bacterium
ATCTTTATTGGGTACTGGTATAACCATTGTGAAAGGGTTAGTTCCAAATAATTTGTCAACTCCTCCAGATGGAGCCATTTGTGCAGGACTATTTGAACAAACAAAAGCAATAAAACCCTGTTCAGCTGCTTTAAGAGAATAATAAAATGCAGGTCCAAACGTATTATTATTCCGGGAAAAAACAGTGAATACACCTGATGATTTGCATTTATTAATTCCGTAATCTAAACAATATTTTGCAGAAACCGGTCCAAATGCATTGTCGCCGTCAATAACAGCGAAGGAAGCTGTTTCACGGATAACTGAAATTAGAGGATTTAAATTGTATCCTCCATTTTTTATTCTGTCTATATGTGAAGGCAATACTGCAATTCCATGAGATGTAACCCCAAATATATCGGCTGTTGCAAAGCAGTCGGCAATAATATGTGCAGATTGTCCATCAACACCACACTCTAATAATTTACTATAGATTTCATTATACTCGGTTATGTAAATATCCGAATTTAAATATGTGTTCATCAAATTCTCCTTAACATATGTTAAAAATATCTTTAACGTTATATATTAACAATTTATCTGAAGCACGTCAATTAGCAGCTATCTTGTTTAAATCAACCAGAACATTGTTAAGCATTATAGGTCGATCAAAATATTTTTCAGCTCTTTTACGACCTAATTTGGAGAAAGATTCTCTTAACTCAGCATTCTGATATAATAATAACATTTTATCTGACAAATCAGAAACATTCTTAACTTTGCATAAAATACCAGAAATATTGTTTTCTATTACTTCTGAAGGACCGGGAACATCTGTAGTAATTATCGGAATACCAACTCCCATGGCTTCTTGAAGAACCTTACCAAACCCTTCGCGATATGTAGGATGTGTAAGAACATCAAACATAGCCATATGCTGATAAACTTCATTCGACGGCACGTTTCCGGTCATAAAAATACGGGGGTTGTCTTGAATATATTTTAAATTTTCTGGTTCAATTGGATTTGCATCATCTATCATACCGACTAAAATTAAACAAACGTCTGTATATTTAGATTCAAGGTTTTTGAATGCCAAGACTAACTCATTAATACCTTTATCCTTATTAATTCGTCCTACATAACCAAAGACAAAACTATTAAGAGGAACGCCGTATTTTTCTCTCAGCTCTCTTTTAGCAATATCATGATCAAAACTATCACATTGAGATAAATCAACTCCGGTAGTTCCGCCGATACCAACAACAGATATCTTATTTTCTTTACATAACTTTTCTTCAACAGCAAATTTCATGTTTAGTGGACTTTGTGCCCTTATATCTGTCGAAAATTTGCAAGTAAGTTTTTCTATAAACTTAAATATTACTCTTTTTGCTCCTGAAAAAGATACATATCTCAATCCAGCCTGAGAATATACTCTTTTCTTAACACCAGCAAGAATTCCACCTATAGAAGCATAAAATGACGCATTTGGAGTTATGTAGTAAATTATATCAAATTGATTTTGTTTAAATATTTTTCGTAACTTAAACGGCATAGTAAGCAAATCTTTCGGATTTACTCCTCTACTCATTTTTAAATCAATACACTTGGCATAATCGGAATTGCGTTTCTCAAATCCTTCGTCCATATTACATACAAGAGTAACATCATATCCGTTCTTTGCCAAGTTACGCATATTATCAACAATAAACCAGTCCATTGTTTTTGATATAGTGGATAACGCACAGATTTTAATTTTTTTATTGTTCACAAAATCCCTCACATATTTGATACAATATTTTTTACAATTCTTTTAACAGTATTCTTATTATTCTCAAAATCCTCATCAGAGTACTTCTCACATTCTTTTTCTTTCATTCTAATTTTTATAAGTTCATCTTGAAAGACTTTCTGTATCTCTTCAAGGTTATTCATTTTATCGACATTACAAAAAGCCCTTGATAAAATAGCTCTTGTTGAGTGTAATCTATAATGCTCACCTATTACATACTCAGCAGGCAACAATCCATAACCTATTCTGGCAATTCCGCCAAAACCAAAAGGTTTATTTGATTTTTTAATTTCATAACATAAATTCTCTATTGTTCCATCTGCAAGTAATTCAAACATAAATTTTTTTTTCATAGCCAAATGCAGATCATTTAAACCTATATGTATTTCATTTATCTCATTGATTTTTAAGACTCTGTCCATTATATTGCATGATTCAACCGTCTCAGCTAATAACATAACTTTTGCTCTGCCATTTACATAATTTATAAAAGTTTCAACTTCATCTATTGTTTTATACATTGGAAGCATTATAATATCTGCACCGGCATCAATAATTTTTTCAATTTCAACATTTGAGCTTTCGTAATCATATGTCTTTTTATGAATTGGATTAATTCTAACAAGTATCTCGCTTTTCGTTATAGCTTTTCTGATTCTTGTGATATCCGTTACAGTATGATGTGACTTTACGGTATCCATTCCTGACTGACGTTCGTCTTTTCCGATATATTCCATATCAATAAATATTCTGTTTACACCGGAGGACTCAGCAATTTTTGCTACATCAGTCCTATTTGTAATATACATCAGATTAAGTGGCATTTTCGTTATCTCCTGTCACATTTGTCGATACTGTGGTCACTGCTAAAGTATTATCATGTTGCTTTTTAAGTTCACCAGTTCCGCCTTCAACAACACCGTCATGTTTGGCAACTGAAATTATTGTTCCGAAAAAACATTTTGTATCAAGTATAAAACTAATATTCTTTACATATTCACCGTCTATTCTTGCTTTTTCTTCTATTTCTAATTCGTCTCTACCGTTAATTTGTGCCAAACCTGTAAGTCCCGGTCTCACATCATTAGCACCGTATTTATCTCTTTCCTCAATCAAATCATATTGATTCCAGAGAGCCGGTCTGGGACCTATAACACTCATTTTACCTATAAATATACAGAACAACTGAGGAAGTTCATCAAGTGATGTTTTCCTTAAAAATTTTCCTGTTTTCGTTATAAACTGATCAGGATTTTTCAAAAGATGTGTTGGTGCGTCCTTTGGAGTATCAGTTCTCATTGTCCTGAATTTTAAAATATTAAAGTGTGTCTTATGTATTCCTATCCTTTTTTGTTTAAAAAGTACGGGACCTTTAGAATCAATCTTAATCAATATTGCAATAATGAGCATAGGAATTGCAAGGATTATAATTCCGAAAAACGACATGACAATGTCAATCAAACGCTTTATACATTTTCTATACATTCACAACTGCACCCTTCTAATTATTTTCATTCAGCATTTACTATCTTCATCTCATTTGTATTTTCTGCATTTGCATTAACCTCTTCAGGGGACTTGAACGTAGGAACTGCTTTTTTCATAGCTTTTCTTACTGCTTCATCATCATTGGTATGAACCGCAGATCTAAGCATTTCAAGTTTCTTTGATATTTCTTCATTCGCAAGAGGCTTATCACGTTCTATGAATATAAGACTGTTCTCTGTCTTATCGAGATCTTCATTTTTTATCAAAAGTTCCTCATACAGCTTCTCACCCGGTCTCAAACCGGTTTCGATAATTTCTATATCCTTATACGGCTCGAATCCTGACAGTCTTATCATATTCTCAGCAAGCTCCAATATCTTAACAGGCTTACCCATATCCAGTACGAAAAGCTCACCGTTCTTTGCCATTGCTCCTGAGATAAGCACAAGCTGAGCAGCTTCAGGTATCGTCATAAAATATCTTATGATTCTCTTATCAGTTAAGGTTACCGGACCGCCGTTTGCAATCTGTCTTTTAAACAGCGGAATTACCGAGCCATTTGAGCCAAGCACATTTCCGAATCTTGTAGCAGAGAAATTTGTTTTACTCTTTCTGCTCTGGACAATCATTTCACACATACGTTTTGTCGCACCCATTACATTTGTTGGGTTTACTGCCTTATCAGTGGAAATCATTGTAAACTTTTGAACGCCGTATTTTTCAGAAACCTCA
>CALWTV010000030.1 GCA_944384555.1 uncultured Clostridia bacterium
AGCCATATCATTTATGTGAAGTTTGCGTTCATTGAAACTCATTTGTTTCCACTGATAATAAGCACGGTGAGAGGGGTGAACTTTTCCGAAAGCCTCCATTGTGAGGAAAAAAACAAGTTCAAAAGTCGGAACTTGACCTCCGATTTTTTCGCATTTAAGCGTTTTTATAAATCTTTCTCTGTTTGTCATTTTATTCTCCTTGAATTATTATAATAAATAACATAAATAATCATACTCTATTATTTTTGAAAAGTCAACATAAACAAACAGGTGATATGTGCTGATTTGTATTAAAATACTTTCTGACTTTAGGATAATTTATAATCCGCTTAATCTGAATTTAAGCGGTGTTATACCTGTGGAATTTTTAAAGTGATTTATAAAGCTGTTGCAGTCAGAAAAACCGCATTTTTCCGCGATTTCGGATATTGTTAAATTTGTGCTTCGGAGAAGATTTTTTGATTTGTCTATTCTTGTCAATACGATATATCTGTATGGGGTAATGCCTGTCATTTCTTTAAAAATCCGTATAAGATAAAATTTGCTTATATTAGCAATTGAGGAGAGTTCATCAATTGATATATTATTTTGATAATTTTCATTTATATATGAAATAACTTTATTTAATGTATCTCTGTGGCATTCAAGTGAAATATTTATTTCAGAAGCTCTGCGGGCAACCATATCAGCGATAATTTTGTGAATTTCCAGAGAAATAAGAGTTTCCACACTGGGGGAAATATCAGTTGTTAACTTTTTTAATTGTTCAAAACCTATTGTAAATGCGGAGTTAAGACAAGTAAAAATTCCGTTCTGATTTATGAAATCTACAATTTCCGAAACATTATCTGACACAAAATGAATCCATTGAAAATGCCATGAATCTCCGCTTGTTTTATAATGCTGATAGTTACGGCAGTTTATCACCGCAAGTGAACCGGGAATGAGTTCTGTTTCGTATTCGAGATATTTAATCCAGCCGCGTCCTTCAATTGTAGAGATAAATAAAAATTCTGCCATATTGTCACGTTCAGTATAGTAATTGGTGTCGCATGAATAATCACCGAGACCGGTTAAAATAAAAGCTTGACGTATTTCTGGGTTTCGGTATGTATACGGATATGAAATCTGATTTTCTGAATTCCCGTAATTGAATTTTATCATTTTTTAAATTTCCTTAAATAGCAATAATATATGATTTTTAAGCAATTATTACCGTTGCTTTTTTTCGTATACGAGTGTATTATATAGTAAAACTTATAAAAATTCAAGGAGCGTTATATGAATTTCAGAGAAAATACAATGGCAATATTAAATTATAAGCCATATGATAAAATGCCGGTCGTATCATTTGGATACTGGGCGGAAACTGTTAATAAGTGGGCTGACGAGGGCTACATAACGAAAGACGAGGCAAACGGATATAACTGCGGCGGTGACAATTCTGAGGGCGACAGAAGTATAATGAAAAAACTGGGCTTTGATTTTAACTGGAATTCCTGTGTTGGAAGTCATGTTTTATTAAGTCCGGGATTTGAAACAGAAGTGCTTGAAACTCACCCAGACGGAAGCAAAGTTATTCGTGACGGAAGCGGTCTTATCTGTATGATAAAACCTGGAATTGTATCTATCCCTGCCGAAATCGGAACTTCTCTTACTGACAGAGAATCGTGGGAAACACTTTACCTGCCTAAATTGCAGATGTATCCTGAGCGTGTAAATACTGCTTATATAAAATCGCTTGAACCGCAGGAATCACGTACAATTCCGCTCGGACTTCACCTCGGTTCATTGATGGGAAATATGAGAAATATTCTTGGTGTTGAGGGTCTCAGCTATCTATATGCCGATGATGAGGAGTTGTATGCGGAAATTGTAGATACGCTTTGCGGAATATGCTATGAATGTGCCAAACTTGCACTTGAAACTGGAACTAAGTTTGACTACGCGCATTTTTGGGAAGATATATGCTTTAAAAACGGTCCGCTTGTTTCACCTGCGGTATTTGAAGAATTAGTAGGACCGTGGTATAAGAAAATAACATCGCTTGTAAACAGTTACGGAATTAATATAGTTTCGCTTGACTGCGATGGATGTATTGACGCGCTTGTGCCGATATGGCTTGAAAATGGGGTAAATACAATGTTCCCGATTGAAGTAGGTACATGGGATGCGTCAATCGCACCGTGGAGAGAAAAATATGGCAAAGAGCTGCGCGGAGTAGGCGGTATGAATAAGACTGTATTTGCGAAAGACAGAGCTGCTGTTGACGCTGAAGTTGAGAGATTAAAGAAACTGATAGATTTAGGCGGTTATATTCCATGCCCTGACCATAGAATTGCGCCTGACGCAGAATTTGAGCTTGTACAGTATTACTGCGATAAAATGCAGAACTTAAAATAAAAATATAAGGGAGAAGCTTTTAAACAGGCAACTCCCTTTTATTCATTGGAAACAATATTTTATTCTCTTTAAAGATTAAAATTATATCTGTTTTTACTGATAACTCATGCCAATTTTACATAATTTTTCATGATATTATAATAAATGATTGGTAATAAAATTTATATAAAAATTTATTTATTATAGAATTTGTTTCATCATGTTCAGTTGTTATTTCAAGCTTTTATTTATTTAATAACTTATATTTATTGACACTATTTTAATCAAATGATATAATGAAATAAAATATTTTTTGGAGGGTTTGCTATTATGAAAGACCAGCGTCCGAATATTGTGCTTATTACCACAGATGAGATGAGGGGCGATTGTATGGGAATTGCCGGTCATCCCGATGTAAAAACTCCATATCTCGATACTTTTGCTTCTCAGGGAATGTATTATCCTAATGCTTATTCCGCATGTCCGAGCTGTATTCCGGCACGAGCGGCTCTGCATACTGGATTAGCTCCAAAAAATAATGGCAGAGTAGGATACCGAGACCGTGTAAATTGGAATTATGAACACACGTTAGCGGGTGAATTATCGAAAATCGGATATTATACGCAGTGTGTAGGAAAAATGCACGTACATCCGCTTAGAAATTATCTTGGTTTTAATAATGTAGAGCTTCATGACGGGTATCTTCATGCATATCGTCATGGAAAAGTTGAGTATTACGAAAATCAGCTTATTGCCGATGATTATTTTTATTGGCTTAAAGAAGAAAAAGGAATTTCGGCAGATGTAACTGACACGGGGCTTGAGTGTAACTCGTGGATGGCAAGACCTTGGATTTATGAGGAAAAATATCATCCGACAAACTGGGTAACTTCACGTGCAATTGATTTTCTCCGCCGCCGTGATACTGATAAACCGTTTTTCATGCACATTTCATATGTAAGACCTCATGCGCCTTATGACGCGCCGCAGTGTTATTTTGATATGTATAAGGATATGGAATTAAGAGCTCCGGCAGAAGGAGATTGGGATGAAAAGGAATGGCTTATACAGAACGGAAGAATATGCAATTCACTTACCGGAAGTTCTGATAAAGAATTAATACGTCAGCAAATGATCGGATATTACGCCTGCATTACTCACGTTGACCATCAAATAGGGCGTTTTTTCCAAGCAATGTATGACCATAATATAATGGGAAATACAATAATAATATTCACCTCGGACCACGGGGAAATGCTGTCAGACCACGGATTAATACGAAAAAGCAGAGCATATCAGGGAAGCATACATATACCTATGATAATATGGGGTGCGGGAAAACGCGGCATATGCCATGAAATCACAGAGCTTCGCGATATAATGCCTACTGTACTGAAAATGGCTAATTGTCCCGATATTGATAAAATACCGACTGATGGAATTGATTTGCTTGATAAAAAAAGCCTTGCAGAACGTGAATATATTCATGGCGAGCATGAGATGGGAGAAAGGTCTTCTCATTTTATTGTTACCAAATATGATAAATATATCTGGTATTCACAGAGTGGAATAGAAAGATATTTTAGGCTTGACAAAGACCCATTTGAATCAAGGAATGAAGTTCATAATCCTAAATATTTGGAAAGAGTTTGTGAGCTTAAAAATATATTGGTGCGTGAATTATACGGCAGGGAAGAGGGATATTCTGACGGAGAACATCTTTTTACTGGAAAAACTCCGGTTCAATGTCTTAGTTTTATATTAAATAAAGATAAATAATTTTTAAAATAAAAAAAGCAAGCCGATATTCCGCAATTATGAATAAAGACTTGCTTTTAATTATTTTGTATAGTAATGTTATAAATCACTTGATATAGTAGATAAATCATGATATAATAAAATTATATTATACACATATCATCAATTATTATATAATAGTATGCACAATTAGCGTTAAATATTAATCTATATTTCGAGGAATTAACCGATGAAACAAAAGCAGCTTTTTGATTCAAAAGAAAATAAACATATTTTATATAATTTTACTAATTCTAAAAGCGCATATGATTATTTAATATATATAATAAGCTGTGGATTTTTTGTAACAGACAGTACATTTATAACAGATAGAGAATCATTCGACAGCTACCTTGCGGTATATTTACAAGAAGGTGAATTTTATTATATAGATGATGATGACAATATTTTTCGCGCAAACGCAGGTTCACTTATACTTATAAACTGCTATAAACATCATTGTTATGGAACGGTCGGACAATCAAAATTTTACTGGATGCATTTTGCTGGAGGAGGTATAGAGCGAATTTTTGAATATATTACCGCTGACGGTCATTATGTTTTCAAAGAAAATGAATTTTGCCAGTTTAAAGAATTGCTTATATCTACGTTTGATGCCTGTACTCAAAATTTTGTAATGTCTGAAACCCGTATTTCATCGAAAATATATTCCGCAATGTGTGAACTTATAGAAGATACTGCAAAAAATGACTATACTAATTATAATAATATGGTAGTGTCATCAGTTTTGGATTATATAAGTGTAAACTATAAAAATGACATAACAACTGCGGATATGGCACGTCATGCGCAGGTAAGCCAATCGTACATGACAAGGCTGTTTCGTGAAATCAGCGGTCAGTCACCGTATGCCGCACTCAAAAATTATCGTCTGCGTCATGCCTCCGAGCTGCTTGCAGAAACATCGCGTCCAATAAAGGATATTGCGTTTGAGGTAGGATTTAACAGCGAGTCAAATTTTATATTTGCCTTTAAAAATTATGCTGGTATAAGCCCGGGAAAATACCGGGAAAATAAGCAGAAAAATAGTGCTGTTTAAAACTGAATATTATTTCTGTTTTCATTAAGTTCGGCGATTAATTCACATGCTTTTTCCGCGGCAGAAGCTGCATCTGAAGTAAATACGTCTGCGCCCACAAAGCGGCAGTAAGTATTATTTATAGGTGCGCCGCCTATCATTATTTTGACTTTATCTCGAATACCCTCTTTTTCAAATAATTCAACAACATCTCGGATTCCAGAAATAGCGGTTGTGAGCAGTGCGGAACAGCATAAAATATGACAGTCATTATTAATAACAGCCTCAAGAAATTTTTCTGGCGGAACGTCAACTCCGAGGTCTATTACCTCAATTCCGCGACATTCCATCATTAGTTTGACAATGTTTTTGCCTATGTCATGGATATCTCCGCGCACAGTTCCAAGACAGACTTTTCCTACAGGCTGCTTTTTGTCCGAAGTTAAATAAGGTCTGAGAATATCTACGCCTGCTTTCATTGCGGCGGACGCAAGCAGTACTTCAGGAACATATATAGCATTTGATTTAAACTTGGTACTTATGACATTCATGCCTGCAACTAACCCTTTATTTAAGATAATTTCCGGTTCTATTCCCTCGTCAATTGCTTTCTGAACAAGTTCTTTTGTATCTTTAAGTTTTCCACTCTGAACTTTTTTTGAAATTTCTTTTAATATAGGTAATAAGTCAGCCATTTAATCAGTCATCCTTTTTAATGTTGATAATATGATTTTCCGGTGAACCGGAGGCACTCCAGCTCAATTTACGAAATTGTTCAGGAGAAATACCGGTTTCTTTTTTAAATGCGTTAGAAAAGTGTGAAAGAGAAGTAAACTGAAGTTTATCGGAAATCAGCGTGATTTTATCAGCTGTATATATGAGGTAATGTTTAGCAAGTTTAATTTTTTCATTCATTATATATTTCATTGGGGATATGTTGTAGTATTTTTTGAAAAGATGCGCGAAATGGTATTTGCTCATATTAAGGCTATCGGCAAAAAACTGCAAATCTATTTTTGAAAGAATATTTTTTGAAATAATATTCTGAATATTTTCTCTGAATACAGCGGCTTCTCCGCCGTATTGAGATTTTAGATTTTCATTTTGAGCTAAACGGTAAATTCTCATTAGAATAGTGTATATTTTAGCTGAAAGTGCAAAATGGTCAGCACTTTCGCCTTGATATAGATTAAAACATTCATAAATCTCGTCCTGCATATCTGGAAGATTATACATAAAAGGGAGAGGGGAAGCATCATTTATTCTGTCAGCAACATTTTGGACATCGTGACCGTTCATATGAATCCATAAAATTTCTGATTTTATTTCAGGTTTAAAGTAGTATTTGTGAGGAATTTTCAGATTTACAAGAATTGACTGTCCAGGGTGAACTTCAAATAAATTATTGTTTTGTTCGTGAAAAAGGATTCCTTGTTTTACATACATAATTATAAAATTATCAAAAGAATTGCGGTCAATTATAAAATCAGGGTCGTCTGTGATACCCATGAGGTCACTGTAACATAAGTTATCTCTTTCAAAATCAGTGGGTATACATATAAAGCTCATTGGTATTAGCTCCATTAGTTAAAAATATTATTACGCTTATATATTTTATCACTAAATTAAAAAAAAAGCAAGAATATGCAATAATAAAGCAAATTTGAGCATATACTTTTTGACTTAGATGTGGTTTAATTTAAATATGTAATAAAACTTTTGGTTTTGATTATAAAATAAAAATATATAGCAGGTGAATAAAATGACAGATTTAGAAAAAGTAAGAGAAATAGCAAAAAAGTATACTGAACTTGCCAATACTCCTGAAAATAAAGAAAAAATCGCTCTATACAAAAGCGTAAATGATATGCATATGATACGTCCGGTAGTATTGGTTGATGAACTTCCGTGGAATGAGATATCAGATCCGATGCTGGTATGTGAGTGTGAAGATCCATTTTTGAGAGGATATGAATATTATTTTAGAAATCAGATGTTCCGCCATGCTAATTTTGGATGCGATATGTACTTAAATCCTGTACTTGGAGTAGGAAAATGGATAAGCCATTCATCAATTGGAGTAGGTGTACAGGAAATTACAATCGGAAACGGCGGAATTGCGTCTCACCGTTATACTGACCAATTTGAAAATGACGAGGATATAGAGAAATTAAAGGATGTCACTGTAACCTACAATGAAGAAGGCACAATGCAGACATTCGAGCGTGTTTCTGAAATTTTCGGCGATATAATGCCGGTTAAAATTACCGGAGCGGAAACAGGATATGGTTTGGGACATAAACCGTGGGACGATATATCAGTTTGGCGCGGAGTTGAGAATCTTTTAATAGATTTGGTTGAACGCCCTGAATTCATGCATGCGCTTGTATCGCGTCTTACCGATATTTTTGTAGATATTATACGTCAGTATGATGAATTAAATCTTTTTCAGCCGAATCAGATTTATATTCATTCTACATGTGCAAGTACTGATTATTTTGATAATCATGGGCTGAATCCGGAGCGCGTTCATTCAAAAGATGTGTGGGGAAGAGGACTTGCTCAGATTTTTGCAGAAGTGTCTGTTGATATGCATGATGAATTTGACACTCAGTATATGAAGCGTGCAATGGAACCTTTTGGACTTGTATATTATGGCTGCTGTGAACCGCTTGACAAAAAAATAGATATACTCAAACAGATTCCTAATTTAAGAAAAATATCGATTACTCCATGGGCAAATGTAGATGATGCTGCGGAAAAAATTGCGGGACATTACGTCATAGCAAGCAAGCCAAATCCGGCGTTTGTTGCGGGAGACGGAGATATAGAAGCCGCAAGAGCAGAAATAAGACGTATAATTGCGGCATGCAAACGCAATAATTGTTCATGCGATATAGTATTAAAAGATATAAGCACTATCGGAGGCAAAATCGATAATTTAAGAAGATGGTCCGAGATGGCTATGAACGAGGCTATGAGTTATTAAGTGTTGCCTGAGCTTGTCGAATGACTTATTGTTTCCGAAAATTGATGTAAATATTTAATTAAAAATATAAAAAATATGCCTTGCCGCTCTTGTACGAATACAAGCTGTCGGTAAGGCTTTTTGTATTTATAATTGACTTCGGTATTTTTTATTAATTAAAAATACTATTAAAATTTTATTCCTCGAACTGACGACCTAAGAATCCTGCGGCTGTCTGAATTAATTTTGTTTCCATTTCTTCGGGGAGGCGTTCAGTGCTCTCATCTGTCATAACAGAGGCAACGCAGCCGATTATATCTCCTTCTGACATTATAGGCATTACGCAGCTTACAATTGCACTTCCGTTTTCAGTTACCGGGCAAGTATCATCACCGTTTTTGTGATAGTATAAATTACGTGATTCAACAATGCTTTCAAGTTTTGCTGAGATTTTATGGTCATTGTATTCCTTTTTTGAAATTCCTGCACATGCGATTACTGCATCATTGTCACAGATAACGACGGGCAGAGCACAGGTTTTATGAAGTGTTTCCGCATATTGAACCGCAAAATCAGAAAGTTCCCCTATTGGTGAGTATTTTTTAAAAATAACTTCTCCTTCTCTGTCTGTGAAAATTTCAAGCGGATCTCCTTCACGTATACGCATTGTACGTCTTATTTCTTTGGGTATGACAACACGTCCTAAATCGTCTATTCTTCTGACAATTCCAGTAGCTTTCATAAAAAATTCCTCCGGTTATTTAAACTCAATATATAATACATAAATTTGTATTTTCAGTACTGCAATCTATACTTTATGAATGCGGCAAAAATATTATTTGTAAAAAACAGTCGATTATACGCCTCAGCGACTATTTTTTCAATAATTTTCTGAAAAATTGAAATATTTAAATTATTTTTACCGCTATAAAATTTTTATTTTAAAAATGTTTTTTCATTAATTGACAAATATAAAAAAATAAAATATAATTTTTATATATTAAAATAATTAAATGATATGGTGAGAAGAATATGAAACTTTTATTTAAGGAAAGGCTTTTTTCTTGGTTTGACAGCTATGACATATATAATGAAAGCGGGGAAACAGTTTATACTGTGGAAGGTCAGCTTGCGTGGGGGCATTGTCTTAAAATATTTGATGTCAATGGAAATGAGATAGGTACTGTCAAAGAACGAGTATTTACATTTATGCCTAAATTTGAGATATATTTAGGAGAGAATTATATTGGCTGTATAAGTAAAGAATTTTCTTTGTTTACCCCTAAGTTCGAGATTGATTATAACGGCTGGTACGTAGAAGGGGATTTTTTTGAATGGGATTATAATATTTTAAACAGTTCCGGAGAAAATATAGCGGCAATATCGAAAGAATTGTTTAACTGGACGGATACATATGCAATAGACGTATACAATCAAGAAGATGCGCTTTCTGTACTCATGCTTGTTCTTGCGATTGATGCCGAAAAATGCTCAAGATGATTGAAATTATAAAATTTGCTCAATATTGCTTTGTCACTAAAACTAAGATGAATTTTAAGAGAGCTGTTTTAAGCGGCTCTTTTTTAATAATAAAAAGCATACGTAGTATACAAATTAAGTATATACGTATGCTCCAAAAATAATTTCATTTCACATAATTTTAAAAATCAGAAATTATATATATTATTTTTTTGTGATAAAATTTACAATTTTACTTTATTTAAATAGAGTAAATATGATATAATATCATTGAGCCGGCATAGTAAATCCGGTAATAAATCCGTTTACATCAGAAGAACAAATATCGCCGCCTACAACACGATTTTTATAAATAATTAGGTTTGCCATTACTTTTCCTGTATAATTAGGATAATTTGTAATTTCGTAAGTGTAACGCATCATTTCTTTATTTTTAAATTTTTCGAGATTTAATCCCTGCTGTTTCTGAAGTTCATTGTATGTGTTCATTACCCGGTCAAATTCAGCCGGAATTTTAATTTCTGCTTCCTCAATCGGGTCCGGCTTTACCTGCCAACCGAACTGCTCAAGAAATTTTATTCTGTCTTCATTTGTCTTTATTTTTTCAAAATTGATTTTTTCATTTTTCATGGCTATTGCACTGGTAGATTGTACGCTGAAATCGGGAATGAAAAATATAAGAGAAAATAGAACTATTAACGCTATCCCGATTAAACCGAAAAATTTAAGAGTATTTGCTTTAAGTGAATAAATGAACATTAAAATATCCTCCCGATATTTGTTTATAAAGATATGGTTTGGCGCATTGTGCGGTCACTGTTCTTCAATAAATATATACTCAATACGATACAATAATATCACTGTATAAAATAATAATTATTATATATGAGGTATAAAATGCTGTCACGTTTGATGAAGTTAAAAAATTCCGGTCAACGGTGTAGCTGTGGAAAAACACATTCGCTGATAACAGATGAAATATGTGTAAAGAGTGGTGCGTCGTCAGAACTGGTAAATTATATGAATACTCGCTTTAAAGGGAAAATCGCTGTAATATGCGATGAAAATACTGTAAAATATGCGAGTAAATTAGCACCGGATATAAATTCGGGTTTAATAATTTTAAATGGAAATACTCATGCAGACGAAACAGCAGTATCGTATGTAAAAGGCGAACTTTTAAATAAATTCGGAAATAGCAGTCTGCCCGAATGCTTTATAGCATGTGGGTCAGGTTCGGTTCACGATATTACAAGATATACCGCACATGAATATAAAGTACCGTTTGTATCTTATCCAACTGCGGCAAGCGTTGATGGTTTTGTATCCGGAGTTGCTGCGATGACATGGCACGGTCAGAAAATTACTTTTCCATCATCATCACCAATTGCAGTTTTTGCCGATGACGATGTGTTTTTTCAAGCTCCTTATGAATTGACTGCTTCCGGAGCGGGAGATATATTAGGAAAATTTACCGCACTTTTTGACTGGAGAGTGTCTCATATTCTTACAGATGAATATATATGCGATGAAATTGAAAATATTGAATATGAGGCATTGAATAGTCTTGTTTACGCAGTGGAAAACGGAGATGTTTATTCAAAAGAATTTGTACATACTGTGATGGAATGCCTGATTTTATCGGGACTTGCTATGCAGCTTGTGGGAAATTCCAGACCTGCAAGCGGTTGCGAGCACCATCTTTCTCATTTATGGGAAATGCACTGCATTAATGAGCCTACTTCTGCGCTTCATGGTGAAAAAGTCGGCGTTGGAACTATACTCGCTCTTGAAAAATATTATTCGTTTGAGAGATTCTCATTATCGCAGTTAAATCCGAATATTGAAAGCGTTTTTGACTGTCAAATATTGCAACCTATTTTTGGAAATTTAACAGAGGGAATAATAAAAGAAAATCTTCCGTCAGGAAAAATAGATTCATCATCATTATCTTTGATAAGATATAAAGACATTGATGAAGTAAGCTTGAAAATCAAAAATTTGATAAATATCCTGCCGTCATCTGAAAAGATAAAAAAACTTACAGAAAAGTTCGGTGGAAAAACTAATCTTGCTTCACTTGGGCTTCCTGACGATACAGATTTTATATTACGTTCGCTTAGATTTGCTCCGTATGTAAGAAACAGGCTTTCTTTGATGAAAATAATTACACTTAATTAAATTGGTTGAGACTATGCTTATAGTAATTGATGATAATCCCGACAGAGGCAGATATATAAGTTCATTTTTAAGAAAATATGGTATATACAGTACATTTCAGTCATATTATGAAGCGCGTGACGGTTTAAAAGCATTTACTGAAGGAAAGACCATAAAGCGTATGGATCGCAGAAAGAAATCCTATGTTCCGCCGATGATAATGCTTGCGGTGTTACCGGAAGATGCAAATATACTTATGACTATTTTAAGATATATTGTAATGATTCCAAATACGGTTTTAATGGTGATGCCCGGAAATTGTGACAATGATATAATAAAAATTTGTGAAATGTACTGCGACTATACATATTCCATCAAAGAATTTGAACATAATCCGATTGCTTTGACTGAAAAAATATACGACATTATTCTTGGTGAATTTGGTATTCTTCGTGAAAATGTACATGTAAACAGACTGACAGTTGAGTTAAGCGGTCATGCGTATATAAGCGGAAAAGAACTTAATCTTACGCAGACACAGTTTGAAATTGTGAGATTTATAGCGATAAATCATCCGAGAAAATATACGGGTGCTGAGATAATGGAATATTGTTTTGGAAATTATCTTCATCAGGGTTTCGGAGTTATCGCAACACATATGACCCATATAAATGAAAAATCAATTGAAGTTGCCGGTTACCGTATCATTGAAAACAGTTTTGGAGAAGGTTATTTTATAAGTGAGATATAAGATTTTGTAAAATTAAAATAAACTAAAGCCGTATAATTTTAACGACAATGTCATCTGAGCCACATTCATCTAACTTAAAATTAGAGGGAGATCTGTTTAAAATGAAAAACAGAAAACTTATACTAACTTCTGCACTTATATACATAACTTCAATACTTTCAGGGTGTAAAAATGAAGATTATAATATTCAATCAGAAACTTTAAAGTATGAAGTTTCTGAAAGTAAATTTGAAGATTATAATACAAGTAATATTGAATTATATTTACCAAATACAGTTACACAATTGACAAGAGATTATTTTAGCCAAAATTTGTTATCGGTCAAAAGTATATATATCGGAAAAGATGTGCAGTCGATAAGCGATGACACATTTGTAGATATGCCATCACTTTCATCTGTATATGTTGATAAGGAAAATGAGTTTTTTGTCTCATCACCGGACGGAAAATATCTTGCATCAATGGACGGTAGCACGATTTTCATTTTCGGCACTGATAAATTTGATATAGCCGTGTTTGAATATGCGGACAGCATAGGCAAAGAGCAATTTTGCAAAGATGGTTTCAATATTATTTTCGGTAACTCCGTGTTGTATTTTGCCGAGCCGACGGAAGAAAGCGGTTCAACTGGAAGCTGTAGTCTTACAAAGGCAGAGGCATATGGATATACAGTCAAGTTAAATACAAATTTTTTGGGAAATCATATAGTTGATATATGTTCGGCAGATGATTTTATACTGATAACGGATTATACATACAGAGCAGGAGATACGTATATCATTTATTCCGGCGGCGTCTGGGAACAACATAATATGGATAATCTAAATGATTATAATTATAATGATAAAATAGTATGTTATTTTTTGAACCAAGATGGAGAACTTTGCTTTAAATGCTTTCCGAGGAAATATTTATTTACTGGTATTGCGGGAGACTTGCTTAAATATAGTACAGGATATGACGAAATATATAAAATTGAAGGTACGGCAGATTTTATTGATGGAGAACCGATATTAACAGTGGAAAATGAAGTCACATTAGACGAAAATTACACTGATGAACAACTGATTAAAGAATTTGAAATATTTTTATCATCAACCGGCGCTGAATACGAGTCTATGGACGCATTATTTGAACATAACGAAAAATTGTTTAATAAGTTTGAATTTTAGGCAATGAGGTAATATTCTGGAGGTATTTTGTATGAAGCTAAATATAAACTCTGTTTCAAAATCATATGGAAATAATCTTGCACTGAATAAATTTACAGCAGAACTTGAACCGG
>CALWTV010000031.1 GCA_944384555.1 uncultured Clostridia bacterium
ATATGAATAACACAAATTATCCGGATATGTTATGCGGATATATTCCGGAAATGGACGGAAACCGAGTTATATCTATGTGTATAAACTTTATATCCGAGGCTCCTCTCGGCGAATCTCTTAAAATATACTGTGGCAATTCGGAATCCGAATATGGAAGTAAGCTGTATTATTTCCGAACTGTAAAATCATCAGGCATTAATGTAGAAGCCGAGATAATGCTTGAGAAAATTTAATTATACAGTAAAATAATAAAAAAACCGCTTTTCTGTTTATTCTTATATATGCTGTATTAACATATATTGAATGGTTAGAATGCGGTTTTTTATTTTTATAATAATTGATGAAATAAATATTTATGAATCAATAGACTTTATAGCTGACTTTATTTGAGACAGTGTATATCCGTATCTCTGCATTGACGCGGCGATTTTTTTATACTGAAGTGGAGAATATGGGGGATTTCCGGCATTGCGTTCAATCAGAACCGCACAGTTTTCGATAAATATTTCCTCATATTCCGCCAAAGCATTTTCAAGAAATTCCGAAACCATAGCTCCGTCATATCCTTTTTTATATAGCTCTGCTTTTACCCGCATGAGTCCATATCTCTTTTTTTCAACGAGATTACGGATAATCATGCCGATTTGTTTTTTTTCATCAATATAGCCGTGAGATACAAGATAATCCGCCGCTGACTCCGAAATTTCTTTAGGATATCCCCTGCTTGAAAGCTTTGATATTATCTGCCGACGGTTATTTTCGCCGCAGGAAATAATATCAGTGGCTTTTCTGACTGCACCGTAAAAAATCGCAGATTCGTCAATCACTGACATTATCTCATCATCAATTATATCACCTGCGGTAAGGTCAATTTCCGGATTTATTCGTATTTGATGAAACTGGTCTTCAAACAATAGTACTTCTTTTAGGTTTTCCTCTCCGCTGGTGTCATTTATTTGCGAAATTTTTAGAATTACTCCGTTTATTGAGTATTTTACAGAATTTATTTTATAATACATTACTTATATAAATGCGAGTGATGTATAATTTATTTTATAATAAATCAGTCGTCTGAGCCGAGAATTTCATCGGAATCAGCCATTTCGTCGTCGTCCATTCCGAGAAGGCGAATATCAAGTGACTCGTCATCATCTTCATCGAAATCATCTTCATCAATCTCATCAGTAATTCCGTGAGCCTTGATTTTTTCCTCAATCTCTTTCATAATATCCGGAGACGCTTCAAGGAATTTGCGCGCGTTTTCGCGTCCCTGACCGAGTCTGTCACCGGCATATGCAAACCATGCGCCGCTCTTGTCGATTATATCATAATCAACGCCTTTATCGATAATTTCACCGGATTTTGAGATTCCCTGACCATAAATTATATCAAATTCCGCTGATTTGAACGGAGGCGCAACTTTATTTTTTACAACTTTGCATTTTACACGGCTTCCGTATATTTCAGCACCGCTTTTAAGATTTTCAGTTTTGCGTACTTCAAGGCGTATTGACGCATAGAATTTAAGCGCACGTCCGCCGGGTGTGGTTTCGGGACTGCCGTACATTACGCCGACTTTGTCTCGGAGCTGGTTTATGAATATAACAATGCAGTTTGTCTTTGAAATGATACCCGAGAGCTTTCTTAAAGCCTGTGACATAAGCCTTGCCTGAAGTCCGACATGAGACGCTCCCATATCTCCTTCTATTTCCTGCTGAGGAACAAGCGCGGCAACCGAGTCTACAACTACAACGTCAATTGCACCTGACCTTACAAGTGCCTCTGTAACTTCAAGCGCCTGTTCGCCGCTGTCCGGCTGTGAAACGAGCAATTCGTCAATATTTACACCGAGAGCCTTTGCGTATACGGGGTCAAGTGCGTGTTCAGCATCTATAAACGCTGCTTCGCCGCCCTGTTTTTGAGCTTCAGCGATTACATGAAGTGCAACTGTGGTTTTACCTGATGATTCCGGACCGTAAATTTCTACTATTCTGCCTTTCGGGAGACCGTTTACACCAAGTGCGATATCAAGAGTAAGAGAACCGGTTGAAATTGAGCTTACCTGGTCTTTTGGTACTTCGCCGAGTTTAATTATAGTGCCCTTACCAAAGTCCTTTTCAATTTGAGATATAGCGGTACTTATCGCCTTTTTTTTGTCTTCGGGAGAAGAAACGGGGGAGAGCTGAGGATTTTTTTTATTTGCGCTAGCTTTCATTTAATGTTATCCCTTTCAGTTTTATCTTACAATATTTTAATTAAAAATCCGCCTAATTTGCGAACATATTTTCTTTACACTGATATTATTATACAACATATGTGCGCTATAATCAATAGCATTATCAAAATTTTTCACATTATTTTTTATTCTAATTATTATCAGTCAAGCGGATTTTCCATAAAAAATTATAATAAAGATTATTTACCGTTTTCGAGGTATGCAACCTCATCTTGAGATAAAATGACATCACCCGCTCCCATAGAATCTTCAAGCTGTTCAAGGCGGCTGAATCCGATTATCGGAATAGTATCTACATCAAGAGAAGTCAGATATGCAAGCGCACACTGAGCCGGAGTTATTTTTCTTTGAGAGCATATATCACGGACACGTGCAAGTTTTGCAATATTTTCGGGAATCGCAAAACTTCCGGTAATTTCGCTGTCCGGCGTATCTATGAATTTGGTGAAAAATCCTTTTGCCTGTGATGTGTATGCCATAACTGTCAGACCGAGTTCGCGGCAGAACCTATATTCTTCATCATTCATGCATACAAGCGTATCATCGCCGCGTGCTTCCGGCGTGATAAACGCAAGCGAGAAATTGATTTGATTGAATTTGAACGGCTGCATACCGTGTTTTTCCGCGTAATCATTGGCACGGTATATGCGTTCACCTTTCCAGTTTGACGCGCCTAAAACGCTTATTTTTCCGCTGTCATAAGCTCGGTTTAATTCGTCCATTATCGGGCCTACCGGCTTTGATTCATCATCACGGTGTAGAAAATATACATCAATATTTGATACTCCCAGTTCATTTAGGCTTGTATTCAAATCAGAGCGTATAAATTCAGGCGTTACTCTTCCATTGTGCATATCTCCGAACGGCGGGTGCGCGCCTTTTGTTGAAATAACTACTTTATCACGGTTTCCGCGTTCTTTTATCCATTCACCTATTGTAATTTGGCTGAGAGACGGTCCCCATGACTGTTTTGCTCCATAACACAGCGCAGTGTCGATAAAATTGCCGCCTTTTGATAAATATAAATCGAGTGCGTCAAAATAATAGCTGTGCAAATCGGAATTATAAATTACCGCTCCGCCGAATGCAATTTTTGATACTGATTTCTCACCTGCTTTTGTATATCTCATTATTTGTTCTCCTTTTTATTTGTAAATTTCAAAATAAAAAACAGCTTAAAATACCATACCGTTGAATTTACCCATTGCTTCCTCAACTTTGCCGCAAATCAGCATATCGACACATTCCGTCACTGCTCCGAGCACATTGAATATTGTTTTTTTATCATCATCGCTGAAATTGCCGAGTACCCAGTCGGCAAGTTCCATATCGGGGTGAGGCTTTTTTCCTACTCCGATTTTGATTCTCAAAAACTTATCCGTTCCGAGATTTTCGATTATTGAGCGTATGCCTTTTTGTCCCCCGTCACTTCCGTTGCGGCGAATTCTGATTCTGCCTACATCAAGCGCAACGTCATCTTGAATTACAATTACATTTTCAGATGGAATTTTATAAAAATTCACAGCTTCGATTACCGCTTCGCCGGAAGCGTTCATAAACGTCTGAGGTTTCATAATCAGCGCGCGTTTATCCGAAAATGAACATTCGCCGGTCAATGCCTTGAATTTTAATTTTTTGCACTCAAAATTTTTAGCCTGCATCATATAGTCAACTGCCATGAATCCGGCATTGTGACGTGTATATATGTACTTATCGCCCGGATTTCCCAAACCTGCCACAATAAATTCAGGCGGGGTATGCGAATTTTTTTCTGTTTGAATTTGACGGAATAAATCAAATATATCTGCCATATAATTTTTATTTTCTCCAGTTTTCTTTATTGATTTGACGCTCCCGCGCGATTGCCAGCGCATTTTCCGGAACATCAGAGGTAATTGTCGAACCTGCTGCGGTATATGCTCCCTTGCCGATTGTGACCGGTGCGACTAAATTCGTATTGCACCCGATAAAGGCATCATCTTCTATCGTGCACCGATATTTCTTTTTGCCGTCGTAATTGCTTGTTACCGTGCCGCAGCCGAAATTGACTCTTTCGCCGACATCGCTGTCACCGATATAGGTGAGGTGCGAGGCATGGGTATCGCGCCCAATAACGGAATTTTTAATTTCCACAAAGTCACCGATCTTCACGCCGGATTTTATATGAGTACCGGGGCGTATATGACAAAACGGTCCGATTTTTACGAAGTCTTCAATACCCGATGAGTAAATCTGAGTGGCATTTATTTCGCAGTCATTTCCAATGCTTGAATTTTCGATAATGCTTCCCGAACCGATAATGCAGTCCTGACCTATCGTAACACCGCTTCTGATTTGGGTATTCGGATAAATTACCGTACCCGCTCCGATTTTGCTTTCAGGAGAAATCATCACACCGTCGAAGCAGGGAATATCAACGCCGGAATCACACAGGCGGCTGAGTAAATTTTTACGGTATATATCGGCGGAATGTGCGAATTTGCCTCTTGTAAATATCGGGTCGTTGCAGTTTAAGCGGCGTACACGTACAGAATTGCCGTTTTTTGAATAATTGACTGTGCCATAACTCAGAAGTTTTTCCGCAAGCTCTGTCATGTTTCCGATTTCTATTCCGTCCGGATACTTATCGGCACGTACAAATATTGCGCTTGGAGCTTCAGCACCTCCGATTACAACCGCGTCAACCGCAACACTTGTAAAGGCAGGCGCTCCGGCTTTTTCCGGTGTGGCAATCTGCATTCCGCCTACAGCTGACGCTATGCTCATTATACTGTCATGAAGTACGTTGTCGGGCAGATTAAATGAGAATGGGGAAGCGAATACATATATTTTTTCTTTTTCGTCAACTGGCGATTTGTAACCGTTTAGTAGTTCGTCTGCGGATATAAGACCTTCCCGGTGTCCAAGACGTTTGTCGCATACTGCGGTTACTATATCAAAGCTCGTTTTATCAGAGGATTCATCTTCTTCGCTTATAACTGAATTTCCCATATGGGATTTCATTGTAAACGCACGTGTATACATTGAACTGATATGAGAATACAGCGGTTCAAACAGCATTTCCGAGTAAAGATTTATTTCATTTTTTTCCTGTCCAATGGCAACATCTGCTATTATAAGGCATACTGTCACTGACATTTATATACACCACCTTTGGTTTAAATTAATTTTGATTTTATAAATTTTCATTATCGAATAATATTTTACAACAAAACGGCAATTATTTCAATACATACCTTGAGTTTATAAGATTTTTGATTTTATTTTTTTATAAAAGTGATTGTTTTTTATATACAGTTAATATTATAAATTTATAATATTAAATAAGGTGAGTTCGGTGTATTTTTAGATTGTTTTGTTATACGCAATCGTATTCTAAAACTTTTTTCTCTTTTTATCGGAAGAGAAACTTTTTACTTTCGGTAAAAAAACGTTTCATCAAAAAAGAGAAACCTCTGGCAGCCTTTCGTTCCATAATTAAGCCGATTTTCTGAGCGCCGTTTACGATTCCCGGTTCGCTGAGTGCTGCCGCTTGCCTAAAAATATCATGTGCCAAATTATGCATTATGAATTGATTATAATATCTATCACAGGAGGTAATTTTAATGTTTAATATAATGGTTGTTGAAGATGACGCTAGACTCAGACGGCTTATCTGCACCGTACTTCATAAAAACGGATATAAAACCGTAGAAGCCTGTGACGGAGCCGATGCAATGGAAAAACTTGATACGGAGTATACCGATCTCATAATATCTGATATAATGATGCCTAATATGGACGGAATCGAGCTTACACGTCAGCTAAGAGATGCCGGATTTAACATGCCAATTCTTATGATAACTGCACGTGAAAGCATAGAGGACAAGCGAATGGGGTTTACTGCGGGCACTGATGATTATATGGTCAAGCCAATTGATGTAAACGAAATGCTGTTGCGTGTAAGTGCGCTTTTAAGACGTGCGAAAATTATCAGCGAAAATAAAATAGTATGCGGTTCAACTACACTTGATTATACATCGCTTACTGTAAGCAGTGGTGGCGTTGATATTATACTTCCGCAGAAAGAATTTTATCTTATATATAAATTAGTATCATATCCGAATAAAATTTTTACTCGCCGTCAGCTTATGGACGAAATATGGGGCATGGACTCTGAAAGTGATGAGAGAACCGTTGATGTTCATATAAATCGTCTGCGTGACCGTTTGCGTGATATCAATGATTTTGAAATAATTACTGTAAGGGGATTGGGATATAAGGCGGTGAAAAAATCATGAGTGAAAATAACGGACATGATATCCCCAATACTGTCTCTAGACTGTGGATAATATTTTCTCTTTCCGTTTTTGGGATAATGGCATCTTCGTCGATTATTCTCGGAGCTTTAACTCTTTTCGGACTTCATATAGGAATTGTACGTTTTTCCCTTAAAAATCCTACTTTTCCGATTTTGGTTTTGCTGATTATTAGCTGTGTAATCGGAACGGCAATATCTATTTTTATCGGACGGCGAATTTTAAAACCCATAGAGGAACTGAGAAGTGCCACAAAGCGCGTTGCAAAAGGCGATTTTTCCGTGAGAGTAAACGAGGATTCTATTATACCTGAAATCCATGACATTAAAAAAAATTTTAATATAATGGTTCGCGAACTTGACGGTACGGAAACTTTGCGCGGTGATTTTATGGTAAATGTTTCACATGAATTCAAAACACCGCTTGCTGCCATAGAAGGTTATGCAACTTTGCTTCAAGCTGAAGATATTACTTCAGAGGAACGCATGGAATATACCAAAATGATAATTGAAAGTACTCATGCACTCTCTGAGCTTACTGGAAATATTCTCAGCTTATCAAAGCTTGAAAATCAAGAAATAATCGCAGAAAAAACGGAAATCCATATTGATGAGCAGATACGAAATGCGCTTTTGCTTTCAGAAACTCAGTGGAGCGCGAAAAATATTGAGCTTGATATAGACCTTGATGATGTAGTTTATTATGGCAATGAGAATTTGATGATGACTATATGGATAAATTTAATCACAAACGCGGTAAAATTCACTCCCGAAAACGGTACTATCAGAACAGAGGCAAAGCAAATAGATAATTTTATATATGTAACAGTTACTGATAATGGAGTTGGTATGAGTGACGAGGTAAAAAAACATATATTTGAGAAATTTTATCAAGGTGATAAATCTCACTCATCTGCCGGAAACGGCTTGGGACTTGCGCTCGTAAAGCGAATAACGGAATTGTGCGGCGGTGAGATAATTGTAAAAAGCGAACTTGGAAAAGGCTCGGAATTTCAAGTTATTTTACCTGTAACTTCTCATTGATTTTTATTGTATTTATTAAAAAAGGGAATGCTTTGTGAACATTCCCTTTTTATTGTATAATTTTATTTGCATTCAGTGCAGATATATTCAGGAACCGTGCGTTCATTTATGACTGATTCATATAAACGCCAACCTCCGGCGAGATTATAGCAGTCATAACCATAGCCTGAGAGAATACGGCACGCTATATAACTGCGAAGTCCGCTGTGGCAATGTACGTATACAGGCTTGCCTTTCGGGATTTTATCGAGATTTTGTCTGAGTGAGTCAACGGGAATATGCATAAATCCGTCTATTCTGCCGCGGCTTACTTCTGTATCGGTACGCACGTCAAGGAGAGTAACGCTTCCGTCACGGGACAGATTTTCAACGTCATGCCAGAAGAACTGCTTTATTTTGCCGGTGATGCAGTTTTCGGCAACGAATCCGAGCATATTTACCGGGTCTTTAGCGCTTCCGAATGGCGGAGCATAGCAAAGCTCAAGAGATGTCAAATCAGTAATTTTTGCGCCTAATCTGATAGCAGTTGCGATTACGTCCATTCGCTTGTCAACACCGTCAAAT
>CALWTV010000032.1 GCA_944384555.1 uncultured Clostridia bacterium
TTATTTCAAGAACATCACTGAGTTTATCAGCCGCACTGGTTTTGATGTTCTCGAACATGACGGCTCATATCCCGGCGATACCTGTGCTTCTGAAAAGCATATCGGTCATGAATGCTATGAGGATTCACTTTACGCTCAGCTTGATGTTATCCGCAATTTTTACGGTTGGTGCCGCGGAAATGGAATATATCTGAATGTTCCCGACATTTATTTTACCGCGGGTAACAATAAAACCGGAATGGGATACCGTGAGGTAAACTGGTCTTTGCCGCGTGACCTTCAGCAGGTAATCGCACGTAAAAATATAAATGACGGAACATATTGCAAACTTCCGTCAATGGGCTGGATGTTCGTTCCGCTTACACAGTATCACGGCGGTGGAGCTGCGGCAACGATAGAACCGCTTTGCGATCATCTCGACCATTATCGAATTATGCTTTATAATAATATTTTGAGCGGAGTTCAGGCGGCATATCGTGGTTTTAGAATATATGATACTGACGATACGAGAATAATGGTTAAAGATGCGGTTGCTTTGTATAAAAAATACCGTGATATTCTCGAAAGTCCCGCCGTTCATATAAGACGTGCTGACGGACGCGACTATGACGGATTTATTCACTGCAATAATGAGCTGGAGACAAAAGGATTTGCAGTATTCTTCAACCCTCTCAACATAGAAATAATCCGAAAAATCGATATTCCGGTTTATTATACCGGTCTTAATGATACCGCAATTATATCAAAATTTGACAAGTCGGAAAACGCTGAAAAATATGAAATCAGCCGCGATTATTATGTAACCGTGGAAGTTATGATTCCGGCAAAAGATTTTGTATGGTACACAGTGAAATAATTTCTATAATAATTAAGGAGAATAATAAGTTATGTTAAAATGTCCATGGTGCGGCACGGATTGCGAAGATGGTTCAAAATTCTGTAATGCGTGCGGCAAACCAATAAATAATACTCAGGGAAACTTTCAGCAGAATACGAATAATTTTCAAAATAACGGGATTAACAATAATTCCTCAGACTACACAAATCAATTTCACCCACAGGATATAGCGGAAAACAAATTGTTCAGCATACTTTGCTATTTTGGTATATTTTTACTGATTCCTCTGCTTGTAAAGCCGGAATCTCTTTATATAAAATTTCATGCAAACCAAGGACTCGTACTTTTGATTTTTAATCTGCTTTTGGGCGTAGTTGGGCTTGTGCCTATTATTGGCTGGCTTGCGGCATTTTTCGGCGGAATTTTCGCTTTTGTGCTTTTTATAATAGGTATTGTAAACGCTGCTAGCGGCAGAGCGAAAACACTTCCTCTTATAGGCGGTTTTTTTATCTTAAAATAAGCTTTTATTGAAGTAAATCAAAAATAGAAAAGGTACGGATTAAAATAATGACATATAAAGTTAAAATAATTGATAACTTACCTGATTGGGATAAAATTAATAAAGCGGAGATTTCATACGCGGGCTGGGGAACTTCGTATGTTCCGGAGACATATGCGCAGCTTGTATATCAAAACGGAGAAGGATTTCATCTTAAAATGACTTGCAAAGAGTCAAATCCTAAAGCGGTATATACTAAATATATGGACGAAGTATATAAAGATAGCTGCATGGAATTTTTCGTAATAGTTTCGGGTGAACGTTATCTTAATATAGAGATGAATTCAAATGGAGCAATGCTCAGCGCAATAGGCGCAGACCGAAATAAAAGAACACCCGTATCTGAAATTATTGGAAAATATTCAGAAGCGAGCGCATTCCCGATTAAAGCGGAAAAGACTGCTGATTCATGGAGTTTGACAGTATTTATAAGCAATGATGCAATTTCAAAAATTTTCGGCATCGATACCTCAATGTTAAAAGCTGGTTATGCTATGAGAGGTAATTTTTATAAGTGCGGCGATGAAACTGAATCGGAACATTACGTTATGTGGAATCCTGTAAAAACCGAAAATCCCGACTATCACCGCCCCGAATTTTTCGGCGAGTTGATTTTGGAATAATATAATATCAGCATATAAAAAAATATTTGAATAAGTCGAAAAATATATCCGATTATGATAAAAATTAATCGGATATATTTTTTATAAATGCTGAATTTAAGCTTAAAACAAGTAATTTTAGACTATATATAATTATTTTCCATAATATTTATTGAAAAATATATAATTAAATTTTAATAATATTATTGAAAAATATGATTAAATATGATACAATAAATTTAGGAACTATTTTTTAATATATTATTAATTTTATATGTGAGGTATTTATAATGAAAATCAAAAAAATACTATGCGCATCTATTCTTGTGGCAATGATTTTATCATCATTTGCATGCTCAGATACTCAGAATAGCTCTACAGATAATAATCAAAATAATGGAGATACAGTATCAGGAGAAATTTCATCCGGAAATTCTGAAGAATCAGATGATGAACGTATTTACCCAGATTTACCGGAAAGAGATTTTGGAGGTCATGAATTTAAAATAATTCATTGGTATCTTGGAGATTGGGAATCTACTGTTCGTGAATACCGTGACCTTACAGCCGAAAGTCTGAATGGAGAAACTATAAATGATGCCGTATACAACCGAAATGCCGTGATAAGTGATAGATATAATGTAACTTTCACAACAGAAAGAGTAGACTGTGGTCAGATATGTACTCTTGTAAGCAATGCAGTTGCGGCAGGTGATGATGCATATGACCTTGTATATGCAAGACTGTACGAAGCCCCCGCTCTTGTTACGGGAGGTGCTTTATACAATCTTTATGATATTCCGTATTTGAATCTTGAAAATCCATGGTGGGACCAAAACTCTGTTGAAGCGCTAGAACTCAATGGGAAATTGAATCTTGTTGCTACTGATATAAATGTCAATGATAAGGATGCAACTGCGGCGATTGCATTTAATAAGTCGATTGTAAAAGATTTAGGAATTGAGGATTTATATCAGCTTGTAAAAGACGGAAAATGGACATTTGATAAGATGAAGGAAATATATTCGTCTGTATCAAGGGATTTAAACGGCGACTCCAAGATGACAACTGATGACTTATGGGGATTTTTAGGTAAAAATGACGTTATAGCGGCATTTTACAGCGGCTCAGGTGAGACCATGGTATCAAAAAATGACGAAGGTTTATTTGAGCTTACATATAATAATGAGCGCGGAATAAACGCAACAATTAAAATTTTGGAGCTTATGACTGATAAAGCTAATTTCTTCAATCATCATGTTGAAGGAGTAAGCGATACAGATTATACTAAATTATTTGAAGAGGGACATGGTCTATTTTTCTGGATGCGTCTTGATGAAGTAACAAATATGCGCTCTGCTGAAGTAGATTTTGGTATTCTTCCTACACCAAAGTATGAGGAATCTCAGGATAATTATTACAGTATGGTAAGCCAACATACTACAGGTCTTCCTTCAGTTCCTAAGACAGCATCAGACCCGGAACGCACAGGCATAATTTTGGAGGCATTGGCAGCAGAATCAAAATACACACTTCAGCCGGCATATTATGAAGTATCGCTTAAATCCAGAGGTGCTAGAGATGAAGAATCAGCGGAAATGCTCGACATTATATTTAGCAATAGAGTGTTTGACCCGGCGATGATATACGGATTTGATGGATTTTTATGGAATTTTGCTACAAATGCAAATAATGGGAATATGGATGTAGTATCTGCATATACTAAAACAGAAAAAAGTATTACAAAACAGATAGAAAAATTCAATGAAAACATCTTGGAAGGTAATTAAAAATAAATTCAGAGGGGAGTATTAAAATCCCCTCTTTAAAATTAAAATTTATATATCCAGTTTAATTTGTTCAGATTGAATTTCGTATTCGGGTTCATGTGTAATATTTTGCGGCTGTTCCAACTCCAGTGAGAGCTGAGAATCGTCGTGTTTCCGAATATTATATTTTTCAATGCCGTATTTTTCGGCAAGTCGAGTAAAATCCGAGCTGTTTTTCAGATAATCAGACTCGTATATTATTTCATGAGGTTCAAATATTCTTTTTTCCGCGATTTTGTCTATTATATCGGTAAATATTTTAGAAAAAACAGCTTTGTCTATTCGGTTTGTAAAATTGCAGCTTACCGTTGAAAAATGCGGGATTTTTTGTACGAGTGAACGACCGATAAACCAGCGGTATGCGAGATTTACTTCAATATCTTTTACAGTTTGACGAAGGGAGCCTATATGAAATATGTGCTCAATAAGTGCGATTTTGATAAGTATTACAGGATTTACGCTTGGTCTGCCTTTATCTGCTGAATAAAAATCACTTACTTTATAATAAATTTCGTCCCAGTTGACCGCTTTTTCAATTTTTCTTATAATGTGATTTTTAGGTACGAGACTGTCAAGATTACATATTACCTCATCAAATCTGCCGTTATTTAGGCGTTCTTTGTCTATCATTATATATTCCCCTGAATTTAATATTTATTTAATATTTTTATATATTATATCATTTTGGGATATAATAAGTCAATGACCGGATAATTTTATAAATTAAAGTAAATTAAAATTGTTTGTAAAAATTAAAGTGAGTATAAATTTACAAAAAATTGAGCAAATTTATACTTGCATTTATCGCAACTTGTGGTATACTGTATGTATGCAATTTTTATTAATAAAGGAGAGTTTCAAAATGATGTGCAAAAAACAAGAAAAACAAGTTAGTGTTGTAAAAATAGCTGTTATTTCCGCGGGCATTGTAATTGCTGCCGCTGCTGCTATGGCTGTACTCTACCGTTTATTTACAAAGCATTTCAAAATCACATTTGACTGCGGTGATGACTGCTGCTGTGGAGATAGTGACTGTGATGTATGCGGTTCCGAATGTGACTGGGGCTATGATTGTCCGGACTCTGAGCCCGAGTGCGCAATTGATTCAGAGTCAGATAATGAGGCTGCTGATTCCGATACTGATACCGCTAATGATGATTCCAGCGATACAACTGAATTATAATAAAATTTTAGGAGAAAAACGCGAGTTTTTCTCCTTTTTAATATAATTATATAAATATTGTTTGCCCAGTCGAAATGTAACCGAGATTTTCACCTATTATATTTCTTAAAAACTCAAATTGACTGACACCGGTACAATGACATGTATAAAATTTTGAAGTGTATTTATTTTGATTAAGAATATTTGCCGCATATGTGAGAATTTCTTTATCTTTTTCCGGTTCGAGTTTTACAAAATGAAATCCCCCGATTAAAATATCAGGCTTGAAAAATTCAGTTATTCTTAAAATGCCCTTATGTGAACAGCCGCTTATAAGAATACGTTTTCCGTTTTCGGATATCATCAGATACTGCTCGTGACGAAAATCATCGGGCAGAAAATTTTCACCATATTTCATGTTAAGTCCGAAGCTCTCCGGCTTTTCCGTATCATCTAAAACAAACAGTGAGAGTTCATCGTCAATTTTTAATGAACCTGCGGTATAGATTAAACGATTCTCTGAAATAAGGTCTTTGTCAAGCCCAATATATTTTTGAGTTCCGTTGTAGTATTCACCGAAAGCATATTGACTGATATACACAGGCGCGGTTTTATTTAATTCAAAAAAATATTTCAGTCCGCCGCCATGGTCGTAATGACCGTGAGAAATTACGGCAATATCAACAGCGGATAAATCAACTCCGAGTTTTTCCGCATTGTCAGCAAAAAGGCGGCTCTGTCCCATGTCAAACAGGATTTTATGATTTTGAGTTTCAATATAAAGGCTTAGTCCGTGTTCGGATTTTATATTAGGATTGTTTGAGGTGTCCTCGGTTAAAACTATAATTTTCAATAAAATCACTTCCCGCTTGAAAGTACCTGTTCAGCGGCTTTTAATATGCCGTACTTACCGCTTTCAAATGTAAGACCGCCTTGGAAAAATACCGTATACGGTTCACGCATTGGACCGTCTGCGGAAAGCTCGATTGATGCGCCGGATACGAAAGTTCCAGCCGCCATGATTACTGCGTCATTATATCCCGGCATATCCCACGGTTCCGGTGTAACGTATGCGTCAATCGGTGAACCGCTCTGAATTCCGCGGCAGAATGCGCATAATGCTTCAGCCGAACCGGTTTTGACTGTTTGAATAATGTCGCTTCTGCGTTCAAACGGAGATGGATATACATCAAAACCGAGATTTTCAAATATATAAGCGGCAAAATGAGCTGTTTTAAGAGCCTGCGCTACTACATGAGGGGCAAAGAAAAATCCTTGAAACATACGTCTGTTCTGACCGAGTGTTGCTCCCGCTTCATTACCTATGCCGGGGCAGGTTTGGCGGTATGATACGAGTTCAACGGCTTTTTTTGTTCCTGCAAGATATCCGCCGCTTTCAGCGAGTCCGCCGCCCGGATTTTTAATAAGAGAACCGATAATTAAATCAGCGGCACGTTTTGGATTTGCGCTGCGTGAACAGGGTTCGCTTGTCTGCGTAAATTCGCCGTAGCAGTTATCGACAACAACATATGCTCCCGAACGTTCGTGAACAAATTCTGCGATATCCCCGATTTGTGAAACGGTGAGAGTGGGGCGTGTCATATATCCCTTTGAACGCTGAATAAATACGACTTTTATGCGACCTCCGAATTCGGATAATTTTTTTTCGATTCCGTCAAAATCAATTAAACCGCCATCAGCAAAGGGAACTTCCGCGTATTCTATGCCGAAGTCACGGAGTGAGCCAACGCCTTTTTCACCGCTTATTCCGATTACGGTTTCAAGCGTATCATATGGTTTTCCCGTAACTGAAAGCATAATATCACCCGGACGCAGAAGTCCGAACAATCCGATTGTAAGCGCGTGAGTGCCGTTTACAATATTGTGTCTTACAAGCGCGGCTTCAGTGTCAAAAACGCGGGCATAGATTTCATCGAGGGTATCGCGTCCTCTGTCGCCGTATCCGTATCCGGTTGAAGGGGCGAGCATTCCCTCTGATACGGAAAATTCACGGAAAGCGTCAAGCACCTTTGCGGTGTTTACTTCTGATATACGGTCTATATCACGAAAAATATCTGATAAGTCTTTTTCTGCTCTGAGAGCGATTTCTTCAAGATTTTTAATTTCTGTCATTTTAATTTTTGTCTGAAAAATTTATTTCCAGATATATCTCCAACTTTTATTTTTATTTATATCTTTACTTTTTTAAGCCTGAGCGCATTTGTTACAACGGAAACGCTCGAAAGGCTCATTGCAGCGGCGGCTAACATCGGATTTAACAAAACTCCGCCGAATGCATACAGTAATCCTGCCGCTATCGGAATACCTATAATATTGTAGAAAAATGCCCAAAACAGGTTTTCACGTATATTTCTCATCGTGGCGCGGCTTAATTTTATCGCAGATGATGCGGCTTCGAGATTGTTCTGAACCAAAACTATGTCCGCACTTTCAATCGCAATATCAGTTCCGCCGCCTACCGCTATTCCAATATCAGCCGTAACAAGCGCGGGAGCGTCATTAATTCCATCGCCGACCATAGCCGTAAAGCTTCCGTCTGATTTGATTTTAGTAATTGCCGCGGCTTTTTCATCGGGCATTACTTCGGCAATTACATTATCAATACCGGCCTGTGACGCAATTGCATGGGCGGTTTTTTCATTATCGCCTGTCAGCATATATGTTTTTATATTCATATGCTCAAGCTGAGATATCGCACTGCGGCTGCTTTCCTTTATAGTATCGGCAATTGCGATTACCGCTGAGAATACGCCGTCTATTTCCACAAATACAGGAGTTTTTCCCATATCCGCAAGCGGTGCGGAATCATAGTCGGCATTAATAAACGAACGGTTTCCTATTTTAATTTTTTTGCCGTTTACAGTGCAGTCTATTCCTGATCCGGTTACGGAATCGAAATTTTCCGACGGAATCAGTTCTGCGCCTTTTGACTGAGCATATTCAACAATTGCGGTTCCGAGAGGGTGTTCGCTCAATTTTTCGGCTGACGCGGCAAGTGAAATTATCTCATCTTCGGTAAATTTATCCGAAATACGTATAAAATCAGTGACGCGCGGTTTTCCTTCTGTAATAGTTCCGGTTTTGTCAAATACAACGGTATTGATTTTTCCTGCGGCTTCGAGTGCCTGCGCATTTTTGAATAGTATGCCCATAGACGCTCCGCGACCTGTACCGACTATAATCGCAGTGGGGGTAGCAAGTCCGAGCGCACAGGGGCAGGCAATTACAAGCACGGATATAAATATCGACAGTACAAATTCAATATCTTTTCCGGCAATCAGCCATATAATTGCGGAAACAATTGCTATTCCGATAACTGACGGCACAAATACCGCCGCCACTTTATCGGCGAGTTTGGCAATTGGGGCTTTTGAGCCGGAGGCTTCTTCAACCAGTTTGATTATCTGCGCGAGTACTGTGTCAGAACCGACCTTTTCAGCTTTATAAGTCACGCTTCCGGTCTGATTTACCGTCGCGCCGAATACTTTATCGCCGGCTTGCTTTGATACAGGCATACTCTCACCCGTAAGCATACTTTCGTCAACTGATGTTGAACCAGAAACAATAACTCCGTCAACAGGAAAACTTTCACCCGGCTTTACGATTACGGTGTCTCCAATTTCAACTTCCTCTGCGCTTATTTCGATTTCCTTTCCGTTGCGAATGATAACCGCAGTTTTAGGAGAGAGATTCATCAATTTTTTAATAGCTTCGCCGGTTTTGCCCTTGCTATTTGCCTCAAGGTACTTGCCGAGCTGAATAAGCGCAATTATAACGGCAGTGCTCTCAAAATAAAGATGATGTGCCGAATGAACATCGCTGCCGAAAATAAGGATTGTTTTGTATACACTGTATATGAACGCGGCAGAAGTTCCGACTGCAACAAGACTGTCCATATTAGGGGATAGCTTAAATAAACTTGAAAATCCTTTGGTATAGAACTTATATCCGGCTATCATGACCGGAACGGCAAGTACTATTTGAACAGCTGCAAATAAACGGGGATTTACCTCAGGTCTTAGAAAATTAGGATATGGCAACGGAATGAATGAAATCATCGGAGCCATAGCGATATAAAACAGCGGAATCGTGAAAATAAGCGAAAAAATCAATCTCCTGCGCTGACTTTTGAGCTGAGCGGCTTTTTGGCGTTCTATTTCGGCAGGGTCGTCACGAACTACAAAAAAGCCTGCGCCTTTTATCGCGTTTTCGATATCATTAAGCGAGACCTTTTCCTTGTCAAATTCGATTTCAGCTTTTTCCGTGGCGATATTTACCGATGCGGAAACACCGTCGAGCTTATTCAGCGCACGCTGGCACGACACAGAACACGCGGCACAGTTCATACCGCCTATTTTCAATGTTTTTTTCAATTTTTACAACACCTCTAATCTTAAATAAATTTTTCTTTATATTTATTATATCACAAATAAAAATTGAGTCAATAACACAGTTATTATTATATTATGAACGAATTTTACGCTGATTTGTCTATTGATAATTAATTATACAATATGATATAATAAATATAATAATTAATAGAATGGAGAAAGGACAAATTATTTAATGCAGAAATTGTACACTTATATGAAGCCGTACAAAAAGCAGCTTATAGCGGGTCCGATTTTTAAACTTGCAGAAGCTGTGCTTGAGCTTGCCGTTCCGCTTGTAATGGCTGAAATTATCGATACCGGCTTAAAAAACGGCGATACTGGATATGTCATAAAAATGGGCATACTGCTTGGAGTGCTTGCGGCGGTAGGACTTGCCTGTTCGGCGATATGTCAGAAATCAGCGTCAATCGCATCACAGGGAACGGGCACAAATCTACGTGACGCGGTATTTGAGCATATTATGAAAATCTCACATAAGGAAATTGACAAATTCGGTGCTCCCACTCTTGTTACGAGAATAACAAACGATATAAATCAAGTACAGTTGCTTGTGGCGATGATAATCAGACTTGCAATACGCGCGCCTTTTATCACGTTGGGTTCAATTGTTACGGCTACGATAATATCACCGTCTTCCGCTCCGATTTTTGTAATTACAGCGCTTTTGATTTCAATAGCAGTTTTTCTGATAATGAAAACATCACTTCCGTATTACTCGAAAACCGCAAAAAATCTTGACTTTATTTCAAAACTGACACGTGAGAATTTAACCGGCGCAAGGGTAATCCGCGCGTTTTCAGGTCAAAAACGCCAGAGAGAAAAATTTGAACAGGCTAACGATGAATATAATAAAACCGCCCTCACCGTAAACCGCCTTTCATCTCTTACATCTCCGATAACTTCTCTTGTAGTAAATGTCGCAATAGCAGGCGTAATTTTAATCGGCGCAGATAAAATTAATACCGGCTCTCTTTCACAAGGCGAGCTTATCGCGCTTGTAGGATATATGCAGTCTATGCTTACAGCGCTTTTAGTTGTGGCAAATCTTGTGATTATATTTACAAAATCAATCGCAAGCTGGAAACGTGTCGCTGAAGTGCTTGACGCACAACCTTCTATCACAAATGATGCTAACGCGATTATATCTAACATTTATAATCTTGATAACTCAGCGGTTGAATTTGAGCATGTGACATTTGGATATGATGAATCCGACAAAACCGACAATGCACTTGAAGATATAAATCTTATGGTAAAGACTGGTCAGACAGTCGGCATAATAGGCGCGACAGGTTCAGGAAAATCAACGCTTGCCTCGCTTATCATGCGCTTTTATGATGTTTCACGAGGAAGCATAAAAATATTCGGTAACGATATTCGTAAAATTGACACTGGGGCATTAAGAAAGCTTGTGTCAATTGTTCCGCAGTCCGCAATGCTTTTATCAGGTACTGTACGCGACAATCTTTTATGGGGTAATTCCTCCGCAACAGATGAAGATTTATGGAAAGCGCTTGATATCGCTCAGGCAACTGAATTTGTATCAAACAAGCCGGACAAACTCGATTACTATATTTCCGAAGGTGCAAAAAATCTCTCCGGTGGTCAGAAACAGCGTCTTACAATAGCACGGGCTTTGGTTTCAAAACCGAAAATCCTTATTCTCGATGACAGTTCAAGCGCGCTTGATTATGCGACTGACAGCGCACTCAGAAAATCACTTGCTGAATTTATGCCGGAATCTTCTAAAATAATAATCTCTCAAAGAGTGGTTTCGGTTATGAACTCAGATGTAATTTATGTTATTGATGAAGGCAGAATCGCGGGATACGGAACTCATGAAAATCTGCTTGTATCATGCGATATATACCGCGAAATCTGTGAATCTCAGCGTATATCGGCAAATTCATGATGAGAACGGAGGGAAAATTTTAATATGAATATGTCAAATATTCCCGGCGCTAACATGAATGACAAATCGCCGGATATGCGTGAAAATAAGCAAACAAACTCTAAAAAATCCACGTTTTTCAGACTTGTAAAATATATCGCTCCACAGAAACTTACAATAACTGCCGCGTTTGTTTTTGCTGCGCTGTATGTTGCCGCGACTCTTATTCTACCGGTGCTCATAGGAAAGGCGATAGACCTTGCGGTCGGAGTGGGAAACGTTGACTTTAAAAATATACTAACGCTTGTATTTATAATTATAGGAATATCACTTGCAGGTACGCTGTTTCAGTGGCTTATGACGGTTTTAACCGGTAAAATCAGCTATAAAACCGCTCATTCACTCCGACGTGACTGCTCCGATAAATTGTCAAAAGTTCCGCTTTCGTATATTGATACGAATGCTCACGGTGATTTAATCAGCCGAGTAGTAAGCGATGTTGACGCGGTATGCGATGGAATGCTCGGCGGTATATCTCAACTTTTTACCGCAGTTATAACCATTGTCGGCACTATGGTTATAATGATAAGAATAAACTATATTGTCGGAATAGTGGTAATTGCACTGACTCCGCTTTCGGTGGTTGCCGCATCGGTAATCGCAAAATTGATTCACGGTTCATTTGCGAAACAGGGAAGAATACGCGGAAAATTAGGCGCTTACGCAGAGGAACATATCACAAACCAAAAATTGATTACCGCATTCGTAAGAGAGTCAGAGGCGGTAAACGGTTTCAAAAAGATAGATGCGGAGCTTTACACGGTAGGCGAAAAAGCACAGTTTTATTCCTCTTTGGTAAATCCTGTGACACGCTGTATAAATGCGCTTGTTTATGCGGCAGCAGGAATTTCGGGCGCACTGTTATTTATTTATACCGGAACAGTAACGGTAGGACAGATATCAAGCTTTCTTTCATACGCAAATCAGTACACCAAGCCGTTTAATGAAATCAGCGGCGTAATCGCACAACTTCAAAATGCGCTTGCGTCAGCGGCGAGAGTTTTTGCGGTACTTGACGCAAATGATGAAATTGATGATGGAACGGAAACTGTTTCAGAAAGTAAGCCGGAGCTGATTTTTGACGATGTTTCATTCTCATATGTCAAAGATAAACCATTGCTTACAAATATCTCTCTTAAAATTCCTTATGGAAGTCGTGTTGCGATAGTGGGACCGACAGGATGTGGAAAAACCACTCTCATAAATCTACTCATGCGGTTCTATGATGTAAATGAAGGTAAAATCACGCTTGGCGGTGTCGATATCCGCGATATGCCGAGAGATACGCTTCATTCAAAATTCGGAATGGTGCTTCAAGATACATGGCTGTTTTCCGGGACAATCAGAGATAACATCACATATTCAAAACCGAATGCAACCGATGATGAAATCCGTGAGGCTCTCAAAAATTCATATCTCGATGGATTTATCAGACGTCTGCCGGATGGACTTGATACTCAGATAGGCGACGGCGGAGGTGAAATTTCACATGGTCAGCGTCAGCTTATATGTATAGCGAGAGTTATGCTGGCAAAGCCCGATATGTTGATTTTGGACGAGGCGACAAGCAATATTGATACCATGACGGAAGCGAGAATTTCTGCCGCTTTTGAAAAAATGATGAAAGGTCGCACTTCATTTATCGTCGCTCACCGTCTTTCCACAATCAAAAACTGCGACATGATTCTCGTAATGCGTGACGGAAATATAATCGAAACCGGCACTCACGAGTCCCTCATTGAAAAGCAAGGCTTCTACTACTCTATGTGGAATAAAAAATAAGTCAGAAAAAAATTATTCACATAAATTTTATCGGTATTACTTGATTTAATGAGCGAAAATTGTTACAATATATATAATATAGTAATATATAAAAATAACTATGTCAAAAGGAGAAATATAAAATGGCTCTCGTAACAACAAAGGAAATGTTTAAAAAAGCATATGCCGGCGGATACGCTATCGGTGCGTTCAACATCAACAACATGGAAATCATTCAGGCTATCACCGAAGCTGCTGCTGAAGCAAAATCACCTGTTATTCTTCAGGTTTCCGCAGGCGCTCGCAAATATGCAAAGCAGGAATATCTTCTCGCTCTCGCACATGCGGCAATTAAAGACAGCGGAATCGATTTAGCACTCCATCTTGACCACGGCGCTGATTTTGAAATTTGCAAGGCGTGCATTGACGGCGGTTTCACTTCCGTTATGATTGACGGTTCTCACCATAGCTTTGAAGACAATATCGCTCTTACAAAAAAGGTTTGCGATTACGCTCACGAACGCGGTGTAGTTGTTGAAGGCGAACTCGGTACTCTTGCTGGTGTTGAAGATGATGTCGTTGTTGAAGCCGGAAAAGAATTATTCACTGACCCTTCACAGGTTGAAGAATTCGTTTCAAAGACCGGCGTTGACTCTCTTGCTATCGCTATCGGTACAAGCCACGGCGCTTATAAATTCAAGCCCGGCACAACTCCTCACCTCCGTTTTGATATTCTTGAAGAAATCTCAAAGAGAATCCCTGAATTCCCAATAGTTCTTCACGGTGCATCTTCCGTTGTTCCGGAACTTGTAGCTGAAATTAACGCATGCGGCGGTAAGCTCGATGATGCTCTCGGAATTCCCGAAGAAATGCTCCGTAAGGCTGCATCTATGGCAGTATGTAAAATCAATATCGACTCCGATATCCGTCTTGCAATGACAGCCGGAATCAGACGTGTATTCAAGAATTCTCCCGAAGTATTCGACCCGCGCGGCTATCTCTCAGTTGCTCGTGACGAAGTACGTAAGATGGTTACTCACAAAATCAATAACGTTCTCGGTTCTGCTAATACTCTGTAATAATTTTATATATATGCGAGGGAGAGCTTCTTTTAAAAAGGGGCTTTTCCTCTATTTTTAAAAATATTTCTCGCTTATTATTTAAATTACCATTTATAAAATCAAAAAATTATTAAAAATAATAAAAAATTAAAAAGGTGGGTTTTATAATGTTATATACGGAACATTTTGAAGTTTCGTCACATGATACTGACCCCAATAATATTGCGCGTGCGTCATCAGTACTGCGCTATATGCAGGAAACCGCAAATCATCAGATGCGTGACCAAAAGCCTTCATACAGTGAATTATTTGAACAGGGAATGGCATTTGTGCTTAGCCGTATCAGAATGAGCCTGTATCACCCGCTTCACCAGTACGATAAAATTGATGTTCAGTCATGGCCGTGTGAGAGCAGAGGCGCAAGTTTTAACAGATGCTATCGTATATATAAAGATGGTCTTATTATTGCGGAAGCGGCAAGCATATGGGCGCTTGTCGGAACTAAGGACAGAAAGCTCTATCGAAACAATGATGTGGATTTTTCAAATTATAGTTTTGGGGAACCGGTTGAACTCGATTTGCCGGGAAGATTTCATATTCCGCAGGAAGTAAATCTTTCACTTGTTGGCGAGCGTACAATAGAATACGGCGATATTGACTGTAACCGCCATATGAATAACACAAA
>CALWTV010000033.1 GCA_944384555.1 uncultured Clostridia bacterium
CGATCCGCTCCGTTTTCAGCATATTCAGCATGACCCATTGACGATACATACTTTCCGAGATAGCTACGGTCTATCATTACATTCCAGTTGAAGCAGTAATCCCACGCTTTAGCAAATTCAATATATGCTCTGCCCCATTCCGGGGAATCGGGACTTATTCCAGTTACTTTCTCAATCAATTTGCTGTGTCCGAATACGGAATATTCTGTGCGGTATACTTTATCAGTAAATTCAAGATTAAGTGCCGCCATACCTTTTTCTAATAACATAATAAACTCTCCTTTTTGTTTATTTTATATATTTTGTTGGTTACAGTATATCACAATATTAATATTCTGTTAAGACATTATATACTCAAAATCGGACATATCCGAAAAATATACATTGACAAAATCGGACATGTATTTTATAATCAGAACATGATGGAATATAAATTAAGTCAGTTCGAAACTCTTGATTTTGAACTTCATATGGACGAAGGAACAATGCCCAGAGAATTTCCCATGCACTCGCACGATTTTATGGAAATGACTATAATAACGGAGGGAGAAGCAAGTCATATCACCGAATATTCCGTAGAACATGTATGCGCTGGCTGCGTAAATGTGATACTTCCCGGGCATATGCACACACACCGTGATATTAATAATCTGCGGTTCTATAATTTTAAATTTAATCTTAAAAGAATCGTTGCTGTGTTGCCCGAACTTGCGGTACTTGATGGTTTCAGACTTTTTTTCATGGCTGAATATGCAAATGTCAAAGCTCCATTCAGCACGATATACCTTGACGAAGAAAAATTCGCAGTTGTGAAAAATATCTGTGCCCTTATGTGGGCGGAATACTGCTCAAAGCGTCCGGGATATGTTATTGCATCCAAATGCTATTTTCTCAGTTTGCTTGTAAACATAATCAACGCAGTTGAAGCCGAACACGGACTTAATAATGACAAATATCGGAGAATTGCAATAGTCACAGAGTATATTGAAAGCCATTTCGGAGAGAGAATTAAAATTGCTGACCTTGCCGCAATGTCATATTATAGTGAACGTCATCTTTCAAGATTATTTATGGCTATATATGGAATGTCTTTGCAGAAATATATAATAAATTGCAGAATGAACAATGCCTGCCGAATGCTCAAAACCGGCGATATAAAAATTTCAGAAATTGCGAAGAAATGCGGATATTCCGATACTTTTTCATTTGACCGCGCTTTCCGTAAACAATATGGAGTCACTCCGGGCGATTACCGCGGCGATGAGCTTGAGGCAGTTCAAACAACAGACAATAATATTGCTGTGTATTAAAATTATAATAGATTTTTATATTAATCGATTCACTTATATTTAAATTATATCCTCAAGTATATCCCTTGTCAAGTTTGGCAATTAAAATAACATATTTTATATAATCCTATATTAATTGATTATCTATATATTTTGTTTTTCAGCCTGCCCTTGACAAAAAATATATTTGGGGTTATAATTTAAACATAAAAAGTAAATCGATTAACAAATCAAAAAATGAGGAATATATAAAAATGTATCTTTTAGGAATCGATATCGGAACATCATCATGCAAAGCGGCGGTGTTCGATTTGGACGGTCATGAAATCGCATCAGCAGACGGAAAATACAATGTATATTACGGTGAAAACGGAGCGGCTGAGCAAGACGTAAACGAATGGTATGCGGCAGTCTGCGGAATGCTCCGTGAAATCACTAACAAAGTCGGCGCAAAAAATATCGCAGGTGTAGGAATAGACGGAATTTCGTGGACAAGCATAATGCTTGACTCAGCGGGAGAAGCGTTATGCCGCACTCCGATTTGGTTTGATACACGCGCAGTTTCTGAATGTGAAGATTTAAAAACAATATTCGGAGAGGATAAATTGTTTGAGCTGTGCGGAAATCCGATAACTCCTACTTACACTACGCCTAAATTTTTGTGGTTTAAGAAAAATGCTCCGGAAATATACAAAGAAACCTGGGTAATTTTGCAGAGCAATTCATATATCGCATATCGGCTTACTGGAGTTTACTCGCATGATTATTCACAGGGATATGGGCACTTTTTCTTCGATATGAAAAACCGCTGTTATAACACTGATTTAATACGTGAAATGGGACTTGAGCCATCACATTATGCAAATCTGTGCAATTCGAGCGATATAATCGGGTATGTGAGCAAAAAAGCGGCTGAGGAAACTGGACTTCTTGCTGGAACTCCCGTTGCGGCTGGCGGTCTTGACGCAGCATGTGGTACACTTGGAACAGGCGTGTATAAACCGGGACAAACTCAGGAACAAAGCGGAACTGCCGGAGGAATGAGTATTTGCGTATCAAAGGCACTGGCTCACCGTTCATTGATTTTGGGTGCACATGTGGTAAATGATGTATATCTACTGCAAGGCGGTACAAGCGGAGGCGGAGGCGTAATGCAGTGGTTTGCGGACAATTACGGAACTTCCTTTAAAACAGGTGATGAAAAATCAGTATTGGCAGCGATAGACCATGAAGCGGAAAAAATTGCGGCAGGCTGTGACGGAGTTATATTCTTACCTTATATGGCAGGAGAGCGTTCTCCCCTATGGAATCCCGACGCAGTAGGAGTATATTAG
>CALWTV010000034.1 GCA_944384555.1 uncultured Clostridia bacterium
CACAGTTATCAATCAGTTTGTTTACAGCTTCCGGAGGCACAGAGATATGATTTGCGCTGAAATGACGCTCAACCCAAGTGCGGAGCTTTGCCGGAGTGGGGTAATCAAACTGTACCGGCTTTAAATATTCAGTCAGTTTTTTATAAATCGAACTGGGACGTGACGGCAGAGTTCCAAAATCAAATGCGCCTTTGGACATATACAGCACAAAAACGGTGTAATCGACTTGAACAATGCTTTCAATCAAGGCTAAAAATGTTGATGTGCCTTTTTCGCGGAGTGCGGAGAATGAGATATCGCGCAGCATGACAAATTTTTTTTCGCTTGCAAACGGGGCTGACGTTGCGCTGTCAAGCAGAAATTCCGGCGTATATTCGATTCCTTCAATTATGGAAGTATTATATTCGGCAAAATCGCCGCCGGAGACCGAATTTTTAAGCTGAACAGCATATTTGCTTTTCATATAGTCTTCATCGCCGAAAAACAAATATCCGCCTGATGCCCCATTTTTTATATGAGATTTAAGTTCGGTTTCTTTCATTTTATTTGTTATTTTTTATCGGGATTATTTCGAGAGTCATTTTTGTGCGCTGAGCAGAAGCACCTCTTATTTGTACGAAATAATCAAGAATTATTTTTCCGCCACGACGTGAAATGGTATTTTTGGTTTTCACAGTATATACGCATAATTCAAACGGCATGTACTGGGTTTCATATGCGCAGATATGGCGTTTTGCCGCTTCGAATACAAGAGCCGTATAAACTGCTCCGCCTCTTAACATAGTTACAAGCTCCGGATTCTTTTTTTCAAAAGAGATTGATGTAGTAGAGCCTTCCATGCCGGATATTTCGGTTTCATCATATTCGATTTTAATTTTTCCATCAGCGGTTTCGGTTAGCTGTGCCTCTGTGAAAAGCTCGAATTGATTGTCGGGCTGTTTATTATTTATGCCGGTTCTTTTTTTGGGTGAAAGATCAGATGAAGTCGGAGAAAGGCTGATATTTATTTCATCAGGCTCAAGTTCAATATCTTCGTCAAAGTCACCGTTTCCGAATTCGTCTTCGTCAAATCCGGCGTTTATAAGCTGTTTTGCGAATAAATCGACCATTCGTCCGCCGACAAGGTCAAACTGAGCGGTTGTCAGCTTAACCTTGACCGGAGCGGTATATACAACTTCCGATTCATCGGTGTTTGTATTTTTATTAGTAATATTATCGCTCATAAAATGCTGATTATACAATTGCAGGAATCCACGGGCATCCGAAGTCAACATTATAACCGAAATCATTGGGGACTGCCCAGTGAACTGCGTTTTTGATAATCTGCTGAATTACGGGATTGTGATATGACGGGCATGATTCATGACCGGGCTGGAAGTAGAAGATTTTGCCTGCGCCTCTGCGGTAGCAGCATCCGCTTCTGAATATGAATCCGTGTTCAAACCAGCTTGTGAAAACGAGTTCATCGGGCTGAGGAATTGCAAACGGTTCAGCATAAAGCTCTTCTACATCAAGTACGATATGGTCGGGAATACCTGCGGCAATCGGGTGAGAGGGCATGAGGTTCCACATTATTTCTTTTTGGTCATCGCCCCATGAAAGATTTCCCGAGGTTCCGACTATTCTCTGAAACGGCTTTGAATAGTGAGCGGAGTGGAGCGCAATAAAGCCCATACCTTTATTATATACACGGCTGCGGATACGTTCTACGAGAGCATCGTCAACTTCGTGATGAGCCATATGTCCCCACCACATAAGGACATCGGTATTGTTTAAAACTTCATCGGGAAGTCCCTGATAAGGGTCATCGAGAGCGGCGAGAGTTACGTTAATATCATCGCATTCGGATAAAAATTCTGCGATTTTGCCGTGAATTCCGTTAGGGTAAAGGTTTTTTACGTTTTCATCGGTTTTTTCATGGCGAAATTCGTTCCATATGGTGACGTTTATTTTCTTGCTCATGATATAAATCCTCCATTTTGAAAAAAAATATTTAAAAATGTTTAATTCAATATAGCATATATTTACCTTTCTGTCAATAACGCATTTTATTTTTTTTATTTTTGACAATTTTAAAAAATACAGCTTTTCATAATTACATTTATAGGCAGGATATAATAGATTTGCTTTATATAAGTTTGAATTTTGAGCGCATATTATTTATTGCAGACAATTATAAAAGATATTAAAGAAAGGAAATTATTTATGAAAAAAATAAAGTTTATACTGATTTTAATCACGATATTCATGTCAATGTTTCTCGCTTTGCCAATAAATGCCTATTCGTCAGTGACTGAACACGCGCTCGCTCAGCTCATTGAAGATGCAGTCGGCAATCAGCCGTATCTGGCAAAAGTCGCATTTGGCGCAATGATAATAAACCGCTCTGAAAGCGGAAGATTTTCCCCCTCTGTAATCGACGTTATAAATCAATACCGGACACTTAACCCTAAAGTAAATCATGGTTATAACAAAATAACTTTTCAGTCACAATCAGCTGCGGCTGACGCTTTCCGCTCCGACCCGTCAGAAGGCGCGCTTTACTGCAATATAAAAGTAAATGTTCCCTCATACGCGGTTATTACTCTAAAAATCGGCGACTGCATATTTTGGAAATAATATCTATTGATTTTTGAAAATTTATACTCACATGACATTGTTAAACTTTTTTATTTTTAACTATTTATTTATTGATTTTTGTCGTATTCTGATATATAATTAAATAGTGTATATATGTTTCACCTGCGGAATAATAATTTTCATTAAATTATCTTTTCGCTGTACTATCATTGAGCGAATTTCAGCTCTGTTATTCTTATTTTTTTAATAAGAATTAGCTCTGTTTTCGCTGTATTTTATTAAAAGAAGGAGTTTTTGAAATGAGCGAACTTGTTTATTCCCATGAAGTGGAAAGCATGTGTTCTGTTGCAAAGGGTCCAAAACACGGTCCCGCTCCCATTCCCGAAGAAGGCAAATGGGTTAAAGCTTATGAAATCAAAGATATATCCGGTTTATCTCACGGTATCGGCTGGTGCGCACCTCAGCAGGGTACCTGCAAACTTACATTAAACGTTAAAGACGGTATTATTCAGGAAGCTCTCGTTGAAACACTCGGATGTTCCGGTATGACTCACTCCGCGGCTATGGCTGCTGAAATTCTTCAGGGCAAGACTATTCTCGAAGCTCTCAATACCGACCTTGTATGCGATGCAATAAACGTAGCTATGCGTGAAATTTTCAAGCAGCTCGTATACGGACGCAGCCAGACAGCTTTCTCCGAAGGCGGTCTTCCTATCGGTGCGTCTCTTGAAGATTTAGGTAAGGGCTTACGTTCTCAGGTAGGAACTATGTTTGCTACAAACGCTAAGGGCGTTCGCTATCTCGAAATGGCTGAAGGCTATGTACTCGAACTCGGACTTGATGAAGACGATCAGGTAATAGGATACAAATTCGTTCACCTCGGCAAAATGATGGAAGCTATAAGAAAAGGCGTAAGCCCGGAAGAAGCGCTTTCAAAAAATAC
>CALWTV010000035.1 GCA_944384555.1 uncultured Clostridia bacterium
ATTACAACTATGGATGGATACGCCGATATTGTTGATTTTAACAATTCCGAGCTGTTAGTTACGATAGGAAACAATCAGCTTTCACTTTACGATGTTTCGCAGATTCCTGAATTTATCAGCAACAGTCAAATGGTGCTTAGAGTTTGCTGTGCACATACATCCGAGGATACATATAAAAGCTTATATAACAATGTTCTTAATTTTATGAACGCCAACGGAATTCCTCTGTGCTTTGAGTTTACATATATCACGCAGTCGCCTGAAGAATACTCTAATACAATGGCTAAAAAGCTGTTGGCTGGCGATGATGACTTTGATATTTACATGATTGATTCATCAATGTCGGGTTTGTTGTCAGAGAAATATTTATATGACCTTGCCGAATATGATTTACTTGAAGGATATTATAATTCTATGATAGATGGACTTGCTGAACTTTGCACTGTCGGCAAAAAAAAGGCACTTGTACCGGTACATTTACAAACCGATGCCATAATGGCAGATTCCGGCATTGTAAATGCGGATATGCTGTACTCTGATTTAATGGAGATTGATATCAAAAATGGTTATCTCATGGGCAATAAAGATATAATAACTCTTCTCTATCCTTGGTTTGAGCAGTTAGCTTCAAACTATATGTCGCATGTAATTGATGATGCCAAGGCTGAAACCCTATTTTCAGAGCTTTTTGACTATGCCGCAGTACTATCCGAAAACAAAAATATGTATATAGGTAAAGATTACATAAATTATGAATATGCTATTAATTTTGCATATAATACTGCAGGCGAATTTCACACTCACGGTGAAATAAAACCGGAAATATATCCACTACCCAAAGTAGACGAAAATTGTAAAAATTCGGTTGATTACTCTTTTATCGCTATGAATCCGAATACGAAAAATAAGGATATCACTGCCGCATTCTTTGCTTATTATATGGAGACATGCAAACTAGGCATTGTACAAAATCAAACATATTTTTACAAAAATTCTGATATTTCCAAGCTCAATGATATAAATAAGGTAGCCTATGCTGTACTAAAAGAACAAATAGCCAACAGTGTACGCAAATATAGTGTTCCGGAATATTACCAGCATGTTTTTGAGCTGTATAACCGGCTTGTAAAAGGCGAATTGGACAATATTTCAGCGTCGGCGGAAATGGTGCGCTATCTGAATCAGGTGCGCGATGAATAGCCTTAAAAGACGCGCCGTGCTGCTTTCGCTTGTCGGCATAATCGGTTTTGCGTTATTCTACATTGTACCTTATATATCTGTGGCGTGGTATGCGCTTTTTAATACGAGCGATGGCATAACTCGTTTGACAGGCGAATATTTCATTGATATTCTGAAAAATGAATTTTTCATATCGGCACTTTTAAATACACTGATATTCACTTTTATCAGCATTCCGCTTTTGCTGATTATTGCTTATCTTATAGTGGTTTTACCTTATAAACGTCGTAAATGTCAAAGCGGATTAAAATTTTTGCTGATAATGCTTTTGCCGGCACTAATACCATCAGCTTCGTTCGCCGCATTATGTGACCTGCTGTTTGACGAAATCGGATTACCTATTATAGTAGCATTATTTATAATCAAAAATCTTGGACTTGTTTCGTTAATATTGCGTTCAGGACTGATTTCAATTCCGCGTGAAATTACAGATACGGCAGAAATCGATGGCGCAGGCTGTTTCGATATGCAAATAAATATATTACTGCCAATGATGGCTCCTTCGCTTGCTTTTGGGGCATTGATTGGCTTACTTCAAAGTTTCCGCATTTTCCGTGAAATATATCTGATTTTTGGAGAATACCCACCGCAGTCACTATATATGATTCCTCACTGGATTTTCAATAAGTTTAACAAGATGAGCTATGCAGATTTGTCGGCTGGTACTATCGTTTTCACTGTAAATGTAATTGTAATACTAGGGATTTTCTTATTTTCTTTATATATGTCAAGAAAAAAAAGAAGGTGAACTGATGATAATTGAGCAGTTCTGTGAACTTTTCACTGGAGACAGCGGATATTTTTACCTAATGCTGCGCTCGCTTACAGTCGCAACTGTAATTTTAGCCGGCCAGCTTGCAGTTTCAATTCCAGTAGGATTTCTGCTCGGAAAATTTAAATTTCGAATGCGTATGCTGATTATTATGCTTTATACAGTTGTTTTGTTTTTGCCGTACAGTGCAACTCTATTGCCTAATTATCTGATAATCTCGCGGTTAGGATTGCTCAATACACAGCTTTCGATTATACTTCCGGCAATTTTTTCTCCACTTGGTGTTATAATAATAGCTATATTCACAAGTACAGTTCCACCTGAAACTCTTGATGCGGCATTGCTTGAAACTAAGAGCATAATTGTTATTTTATTCCGAATTGTACTGCCGCAGATAAAACCAGGAATTGTGCTGACTGCATTTATTTCTTTTATAGAGGCATGGAATATGGTGGAACAGCCGCAGACTATGCTTGAAGATCGTCTGCGCTATCCGCTTTCATTATTGATGAACAGCATATTCGGTCGTGGTGAAGTGTACAATTTTGCAGGCGTATTTCTGTATATTCTGCCGCCGATCTTACTGCTGTATGCATGTCGCTCTGAAATTACTGATGTTCTGCCGCAGAAAAGTCGCACGATTAATCGGCATACAGCAGCTCCCGTGAAAATGCTTTTAGGAATGTTTATTGTATCGTTGTGTCTGACAAAAACAGCAGAACTAATTTACAATAACGTCACTCCAAAGGTGTATGCAATAGCACCTCAAAGACAGAAACTTGATGGAGTAATGTACAACTGTGTAGTGCCGCTTATATCAATTAACAATGAGAGCGGAACAATTTATACTGCCATACCTAAGGAAACAGTGATTGGGACAAGCTACACTGTAAGTGAATATACCGCGGATATAGAATATTCGAATAAAGAAAATGCTGCTATTTCTTGGGATTTAATTAATGGAGAAAAACTTATTATTTTAGCTGGAGAGCGCGTTCTTGAACCGGGCGAAAACGTAATCGTTATACAAATATCAGATGATTCGCAAGAAATCAGCACTTTACAGATAGAGTCGCAACATGATTTTGAGAGAATATGTGAATTACTCGACAACTTGAGAATTCCTTACCGAATTGTGGAAAATGGAAAAAGCTCAAAAATCGAAACTCGAAGCGACTTTGCAGAAATAGTTTTAAACATCTGTCATCAAGCCGGTATATATGCTAAATTATTTAGGTAGAAGAAATTAGATATAAAACTGATTTTTACAAAAAAGATTGACAAATAATAGATATGAATATAAATAAATCTAAAGCGAGAGATATTTTTAAGTTATAGTTTGTTTTTTGATTTACTGTAATATGATAATTATGTGGTATTATTCTCTTGCAATTTTACGAAGATTTTCTTCTACTATATGGAAACGTTTTTCACACCGAACCTTATCAAAGCAACTGTCAGACAATTTTCGCAGATATTCCATTGCACAATTTTCCGTTGACGGTGTGCTGACAGTTTTTACAAGTCCTACATCATTCTCATCTTTAGGGCGTACTAATAAAGATGTTGGATATTTTTCAGGAGGAAGGGTAACAGAATATCCAATTAAGTTTTCGCTGTATTTCTCAAATTCCTCGATGTGGTAATATGATTTTTCCAAAGAATCAAGTGCATTTTCCATTTCTCCAAGTTCAGAAAATATCATGGCACGTGTGAAATGTGACTCTGCTAAAAGCTGTCTGTCAAAAGCATAGTCACCGTTTTCGTAAAATACTTCAACAAAATAAATGATTTTCTCCCATAATT
>CALWTV010000036.1 GCA_944384555.1 uncultured Clostridia bacterium
CGATAAAGGAGTATTTACAAAAAAATTCACCGGCGTTACGATTTCAAACGGGATTGGTTTTTCATCTGATGAAAAATATATGTACTATATCGATACCACAGGCGAAATCATGTACAGATTTGATTACGATGCTGAAGAAGGAAGTATCGAAAACTGCATAAGATTTATTGACTGTTCAAATGAATCCGGTTCATTTGACGGAATGACCGTTGATAAAAACGGAATGATATGGGCGGCGCACTGGGGAGGATATCAAGTCAGCGTTTGGAATCCCGAAACGGGCAAAAAAGAAGCGCAGATAGATTTGCCTGTAAGCTGCGTGTCGAGCTGTGAGTTCGGGGGAAAAAATCTTGATACGCTCTATATAACAACGGCAAAAAAAGAAGGTGAGCCACTGTCGGGTTCAATTTTTGTATGCCGCGATACGGGAACAACCGGCAAATCAGTAAATTTTTATACCCATTCTTAAAAGTTTTTGCGGAGAGGTTTGGAGAGGCGCTTTTTTCAAAAAGCACCTCTCCAAAAAAATTATTTAAAGTATTAAAAACAAAGACTCCTAAAATGAATTAAAGAAGTCTTTGTCATGATATTTATATGAAGAAAATCTTATATAATGCCCTGAGCATTCATTGCAGCTACAACTTTTTCAAATCCGGCAATATTAGCACCTACAACATAGTTGCCTTCAAAGCCGTACTTCTTAGCTGCAGCGTCAAGATTTTTGAATATGTTGACCATAATACCCTGAAGCTTGGAATCAACTTCCTCAAATGACCAGCTGAGTCTTTCGCTGTTCTGTGACATTTCAAGCGCAGATGTAGCAACACCACCGGCATTTGCAGCCTTTCCTGGGAGGAAATATACGCCGTTCTTCTGTAAGTACTCGGTAGCTTCCATTGTAGTAGGCATGTTAGCACCTTCTGCAACTGCCATTACGCCGTTTGCAACGAGCATTTTTGCATCTTCGAGGTCAAGTTCGTTCTGAGTAGCGCAGGGAAGAGCGATATCAACTTTAACACTCCAAACGCCGCGACCTTCATGATATTCCGCATTGGGTCTGTATTTGGGATATTCGGTAAGTCTTAAACGCTTAACTTCCTTGATATCCTTGAGAGCCTCAACATCAATTCCATCGGGATCATAGATCCAACCGTTTGAATCAGATACGGTAACAACTTTTGCGCCGAGCTGCTGAGCTTTCTGAGCAGCATATATAGCAACATTTCCGGCACCAGAAACTGCAACAGTCTTTCCCTTGATTGAGTGACCGTTTGAACGGAGCATTTCATCTGTTATGTAAAGCAAACCGTAACCGGTAGCTTCGGTTCTTGCGAGAGAGCCGCCGTATGAAAGACCTTTTCCGGTAAGCACACCTTCAAATACACCTTTTATTCTCTTGTACTGACCGAACATATATCCGATTTCTCTTGCGCCTGTTCCGATATCTCCTGCGGGAACGTCTGTATCAGCGCCGATATACTTGCAGAGCTCAGTCATAAAGCTCTGGCAGAACGCCATGATTTCTCTGTCGGATTTGCCCTTGGGGTCGAAGTCGGAACCGCCCTTACCGCCGCCGATAGGAAGACCGGTAAGAGAATTCTTGAAAATTTGTTCAAATCCAAGGAACTTGATTATACCGAGGTTTACTGAAGGATGAAGTCTGATACCGCCCTTGTACGGACCGATAGCGCTGTTGAACTGAACGCGGTAACCGGTATTTACATGAACCTGACCTTTGTCATCTACCCACGGAACTCTGAATTTGAGCTGTCTTTCGGGGTTTACAAGTCTTTCAAGAAGAGCGTCGCGTCTGAAAGTTTCTTCGTTTGCGTCAACGACAACTCTTAAAGATTCAAGAACTTCCTTAACTGCCTGATGAAATTCAGGTTCAGCAGGGTTCTGTTTGATTACTTGCTCTATTACCTCATCAATATATGACATATTCTTTCTCCTTATACAATAATTTCAACAGAAAAAAGCGCCTCTAAAGGTATACACACCCTTAAAGACGCCATTGCCTTTACAATAAAAATTATACACCAGCATAAAAAATTTGTCAAGACCTTTATGCAATTTTCAAACCAAAATCCTGCAAAAAAAATCAAAATCTCTTATTTATACGGAAAAATACCTCTTATTAGACATGAAATTCGGTAAATACGGCAACAGAGCAAAAAATAATTCATTTTATGCAACGAAAATGAAAACGGACACACTATATATTATAGAAGCGGAAACAGGAGGGTAAGCAATGAATGAGCTAATAAATCTTTACCTTGAAAGTTATATGGAAAAAGTGTTTTATTTCTGCTTAAAAAAGACGGCAAACAGTAATGAAGCTGAAGATTTGTCATCTGATATATCAATGTGTATTTTTGCCCAGATTAAAAAAGGAATAATTCCTGAAAATTTCTCGGCATGGGTATGGAAAATAGCGAATAACCGTTATTGCCTGTGGGCGGATAGAAAACGCAGAACTAAGGAATTTTTATCCGGCGCAGACATTGAGGATTTTAAAATTTCCGGAGAGACTTCAATTGAAAACGAATACCTGCACAAAGAAGAATTACTGCTTCTCCGACGTGAACTTGCGTTTATTTCTTCAGAATACCGTGATATAATAGTGGCTTTTTACATTGATGACATAAAGGCTAAGGATATAGCGGCACGGCTGAACGTTCCTGAAAGCACGATACGCAGCAAACTTTTCCGCGCTCGAAATATTTTGAAAGAAGGTATGAATATGGCAAGAGAATTTGGAGTTAAGAGCTACAAGCCCGAAGAAGTTAATTTTGTAAATAGCTGTTCATCATTCGGAGATAATGGTCAGCCATGGACAATTCTTAATCACTTACTTTATAAAAATATTTTTCTTGAAGTGTATGAAAATCCCGAAACCGCAGAAGAATTATCGCTTGAGCTTGGAATAGCTCTTCCGTATATGGAAAACGAGCTGAATTTTTTAACTGAGCAGACATTTTTAATAAAAGAGGGAGACAAGTACAAAACTTCATTTCCGATTGTCAGCCGTGAGGCGCAGGAAAAAATTCATCAGAAAAACATGTCAGTTTCAAAAGAAATCACAAGCCTGCTTGAAACGCTCACAGATAAGTTTAGCGCATTATGCCGACAATACGGAATAAACTACTACGGAAATTATCAGTCATATGAAGACGCGAAGTGGACTCTCTTAATGCGTTTGTTTGATGTTCTTTTAAGAAACTCTAACCCTGAGAATAATGGTGGAAAACATGAATACACCAAACGTCCGGATAACGGAAATTGGGATATTGTAGGCTATCAGCAGACTAATATTCCATCAGTTCCGTATGTAGGTCTTCACGGATATATGAATGATAGAGAGGACAAGCCGGCGGTATATTTTCAGCAGTACAAATATCAATATAAAAACATAGCTGATAAAACGCCGATGTTCATTACCCATGATGAAGCTTTGACTTTAAAGGCAGTGGCAGAGGGAAAATGGGAAATATGTGAATCTAAGTATTTGAAAAATTTGACTGAATACGGCTATATCACAAAAACTGATGATGGATACTCACTGAATATTATTGTATTTGAAGACGGCGATTACAGAAAATATCTTGAAAAATTCAGTGAATCTGAGTGTTCGGAAGTAAAGATGATAACGGAAAAAATAAAATCAATACTTTCCGAAATATCTTCATATTCATATAAAATTACAAGAGAAGACCTGCCGAAAGTTTTCAGAGAAGATAAAAGGATATGCAGAATTGCATGTGAAAATAGTGATTATAGCAGAAATTACGTTTTGGAACAGGCAGTGAATGACGGCTGGCTCAAATATGATGAAAATACAAGCCGTGTTATAGGCGCCTATATCTACATCTAATATTGTAAAAATACTTGACATTCGACAAAATTTAATATATAATATCAAGATGTAAAGATAAAATTTAATACAGGGGTGCTGATTTTCGGCTGAGACGGAACCTTCTTCCGAACCCTTTAACCTGATACGGATAATGCCGGCGTAGGGAGATATTTTTTATATTTAAAATAAAGATATGTTTATTACCGCATGGATATTATTCTGTGCGGTATTTTTATTCTTTTATGAACATGTATAATATTTTTTATGAAAAGGAGAGTAGTGCTTTATGAAAAATCAAAAGCTGCACATACTTGTTGAATGTGCGATTATGGTGGCGGCGGCATTTGTGCTGGGACTGTTTAAAATTTATGAGGCACCGTACGGCGGCTCTGTAACTCTATTTTCAATGGCTCCAATTATGCTTGTGTCGTATCGCCACGGTGTAAAATGGGGACTGGCATCTGGATTTGTGCTTTCTGTAATTGAGCTTTTGGTGGGACTTAGCGATGTGGCTTATGTGCCTACTGCTTCGGGAATTATCCTCTGTATTCTGCTTGACTATACGGTTGCATTTACCGTTATAGGACTGGCAGGTATTTTCCGCAATGTTAAATTTGTCAAAAATTCAGAAGTAAATTCATTGATTTGCGCTGATATGGGTGCAGTAATCGCTGTTGGACTGCGCTTTTTGTGCCATCTTGTTTCCGGTGCAGTAATTTGGTATGAACTTACAAAGGGCTGGTATGCTGACGATCCCTCACATATTGTAAATAAATTCGGAATGTGGGGATATTCATTCATATATAATATAACTTTTATATTGCCTGAACTTATACTTACTCTTGTTGCAGTTCCGGTTTTACTCCGTATACTTTCAATTTTAGACCGCAAAGTATCTCAATGAAAATCGTCAGTATATCATTTAAATCTTATTTTAATTTTATATGAAAGGAATACCGCTGTATATGTATAAAACGCAAATGCAAGCCGCGAAAATGGGGATTATCACTCCTCAAATGCGGACGGTAGCGGAAAAAGAATACCGTACCCCGGAAGAAATACGTAGCCTTGTTGCATCGGGAACAGTTGCGATTCCGTGCAACATAAACCACAAATCAATATCCCCAGAGGGAATTGGAAGCGGATTGCGTACTAAAATTAATGTAAATTTAGGAATTTCCGGCGATTGCAAAAATTACGATGTCGAACTTGAAAAAGTTAATATGTCCATCAAATTTGGCGTTGAATCGATTATGGATTTGTCAAATTACGGCAAAACCAACGAATTCCGCACAAAGCTTATCGATATGTCACCGGCTATGATTGGCACTGTTCCGATGTATGACGCTGTCGGATATCTCGAAAAGGATTTGTATGAGATAACGGCTCAGGATTTTTTGAAAGTCATTGAAGCTCACGCTAAAGAAGGCGTGGACTTTATGACAATTCACGCGGGAATAAACCGCCGTTGCGTTGAGGCTTTCAGACGTGACAAGCGCATGATGAATATAGTATCACGCGGAGGCTCACTGCTGTTTGCATGGATGGAAATGACGGGAAATGAAAATCCTTTTTACGAATATTATGACGATGTGCTTGAAATTCTGCGTGAATATGATGTAACAATAAGTTTAGGTGACGCTCTGCGCCCCGGCTGTATTGACGATTCATCAGACGCTGGTCAGATATCGGAATTGATTGAGTTAGGCGCACTGACAAAACGCGCGTGGGAACGTGATGTTCAGGTAATGATTGAGGGACCGGGACACATGGCAATGAATGAAATTGCCGCGAATATGCAGCTCGAAAAGAGAATATGCCATAACGCTCCGTTTTATGTGCTCGGACCTATCGTCACCGATATTTTCCCCGGATACGACCATATCACAAGTGCGATAGGCGGAGCAATCGCGGCGGCAAACGGCGCGGATTTTCTCTGCTATGTAACACCTGCGGAACATCTGCGTTTGCCGGATTTGAATGACGTAAAAGAAGGCATAATCGCATCTAAAATTGCCGCTCACGCTGCGGATATCGCAAAAAATGTACCTCATGCGCGCGATATCGATAACAAAATGGCGGCGGCACGTCACGATATCGACTGGGAAAAGATGTTTGACATAGCCGTTGACGGTGAAAAAGCACGCGCATATTATGAAAGCGTTCCGCCGAGTGACCGTCATACCTGTTCGATGTGCGGCAAGATGTGTGCGGTAAGAACTACTAACATGATTCTTGACGGCAAGAAAATAGAACTCAAAGATAAATAATAATTGTAGAAATTAATAAATACATAATTAAAGTTTCCTAAAAAAACGTTTGGCAGGCGAGCCCCTGAAAAACGTGAAGATGTGGTTAATCTTCGTAAAACAAAACAGCGATGGGAGCCCGCATTACGGGTTGAGAGGGAATTGAGCATTCCGACCGACGGCATATCTTTTATAAAATAAACTATGCCGGTTATAAATTACAGTATCTTTAATCTTTTAAGAGATATTATAATTATACATTTTTATCGTTATTTAAAAGATTTAAAAGAGAGATACTGTATTAAAATTCGGATTCGGAGGCTCCCCTTATCGCTTTTTAAGTTGTATAATGCCTCTGACTTTACCCGAATATCTTTTAATCTCGAATTTTTATTTTTTATAAAATAAAGATTAATATTAAAATAAAGAAAGAGGTCTTATTACAATGAACAAAACAAAAATTCTTAAAATGACAATGCTGGCGATGTTTGTAGCAATAGGCGTTGTTATCTCCCCGATTCTCAGAGTCGAGGGAATGTGCCCTATGGCTCACCTTATCAATATCTCATGCGCAGTTATGATGGGTCCTTGGTATTCACTTTTATGTGCGGTTTCAATTGGAATTATACGAATGATATTCTTAGGAATTCCCCCGCTTGCGCTGACTGGTGCAATCTTCGGAGCTTTCTTATCAGGCGTTTTTTACCGTATATCAACTCGATTCATTGAAAAAGGCAGCATTATCGCCGCAGCAATTGGTGAAATTATCGGAACCGGCATAATCGGCGCAATCGCATCATATCCCGTTATGACATTCATTTGGGGACGCTCTGACCTTACATGGTTCTTCTATGTTCCCTCATTTATCGGCGGAACATTAATCGGCGGAGCTGTCGCACTTGTATTTTTATTCGCACTTAAAAAGACCGGAATGCTTGTAAAAATTCAAAAATCTCTCGGTGCCGAGGTAAAGAGCAAAAAATCATCTCAGTCAAATGATACGGTCATAGAACAGAACTCAAATCTCGTACTTAATAAAAAGGAATTTTCTCAAAAATAAATCTTTTAAAAAATATTTTTTAAAAAGTAATTCTTAAAAGTACTCAAAAATATAAAGATGACAACGGAAATTATATTTGAAATAAGAAAAAAAATTAAAAAAATAAAACCGCTTGTCCACTGCATAACAAATCCGATTTCGATAAATGACTGCGCAAATATGATACTTGCTGTTGGTGCGCGTCCGATTATGGCGGAGCACCCGCTTGAAGTCAGCGAAATTACAAGAACTGCCGCCGCGCTTTACGTGAATCTCGGAAATATAACCGATGTTCGTATGAATTCAATGAAAATTGCTGCCCAAACCGCGAATGAAAATAACATTCCGATAACAATTGACGCAGTTGGAGTCGGTTGCAGTCAGCTCAGATTTGACTATGCCGTTGATTTTATCGAGAAATTTAAGCCGGAGATAATAAAAGGCAATATGTCAGAGATAAAAAAGCTGTGCGGAATGAAAAGCGCGGCTTTGGGGATTGACGCTGGCGAAAGCGATATTCCCGATTATGATACAATACATAAGATTGCCGAATACGCCAAAAAGTATAAAACTATTGTTGAAGTCAGCGGAAAAACTGATATCATCACAGACGGTGAAAAAACTGTGTATGTATCAAACGGAGTTGAGCTCATGTCGATGGTTACCGGAACGGGCTGTATGCTCGGAGCTGTTACTGCGGCGTTTAATTCATGCGGAAATGCTTTTAATGCAGCTTCGGCAGCTGCGGTCATAATGGGAATTGCCGGCGAAATGTCGGAAAATGCTCACGGTATCGGCTCATTTCGGACAATGCTGTTTGACAGTGTGTTTTTAATGTCTGAAAGTGATATCGAAAATCGGATTAAAATCAAAGAGGATTGATATATGAAAGCGGATTATACATTATATTTAGTAACCGATAGCACAGGACTTGAGGAATCAGTTTTTCTTGAAAAGATTGAATCTGCCTGCCGCGGCGGAGTTACTCTGGTTCAGCTTCGTGAAAAGGATAAAGGCGGACGTGATTATCTTGATTTGGCGTTCAAAGTAAAAAAAATCACAGATTCTTATGGAATACCGCTGATTATCGATGATAGAGTTGATGTTGCACTTGCGTGTGACGCCGCGGGAGTTCATGTCGGAAAAAGCGATTTGCCTGTGGCTGTTGCAAGAAAGCTTATGGGTGATAATAAAATCGTCGGTGCGACTGCGAAAACGGTTGAACAGGCTTGCGCGGCTATGCGTGACGGTGCAGATTATCTCGGTACTGGCGCAATTTACCCCACTACCACAAAGGTTATTACAATTCTGACGGAGGTTTCAACGCTTGATGAAATTTGCCGCACTGTAAATATACCGGTAGTTGCAATCGGCGGACTTAATTACAATAACTGTGATGTATTAAAAGGAACGCCTATCGCGGGAATTGCCGTAGTATCGGCGATTATGAAAGCGGCTGACTCTGAAAAAGCGGCTGCGGAGCTTGTCAAAAAGGTGCAGGAAATAAGAGCGTAATTAATAAAAAACGGTGCCGGTCTGCCGTTTGCGTATGAACCGTATCTTTAATATTTAAATTTAAGATATAATAAATGAGGAAAATTTATGAAAAAAGTTCTTACAATAGCCGGTTCTGACAGCAGTGGAGGCGCCGGCATTCAGGCAGATATAAAGACTATCACGGCACATAAAATGTACGCAATGAGCGCGATAACTGCGCTTACGGCACAGAATACAACGGGGGTATACGGTATTTTTGAAGCTTCTCCCGAATTTGTGAAAAATCAAATTGACTGTATTTTTACTGATATAGAGCCGGACGCAGTAAAAATCGGAATGGTATCTAATGCGGAGATAATAAAGGCGATATCCGAACGGCTTTTGTATTACGGAGCAAAAAATATCGTATGCGACCCCGTTATGGTTGCGACAAGCGGAAGCAGACTCATAGATTCTGATGTTGTTGATACCCTTGTATCTAAATTGATTGCAATTTCTTCTGTAATTACTCCGAATATTCCCGAAGCTGAGGTTTTATCAGGCATGAAAATCAATGGCAAAGCGGATATGCAGCGAGCCGCTGAAATTATTTCAGATAAAACAAGCGGGGCGGTTTTGGTAAAAGGCGGTCATTTTGAGGATTGCGCTGATGATTTGCTATTTGACGGCAATGATTTTCACTGGTATGAGGGCGTAAGAATTGATAATCCGAATACGCACGGTACAGGCTGTACATTGTCATCGGCGATAGCGTGTGAACTTGCTGATGGTTACGCTTTAACGGAAGCAGTGGCGCGTGCAAAGGATTACATTACAGGTGCGCTCAAAGCTGGGCTGAATCTCGGTCACGGAAGTGGTCCGCTCAATCATATGTTTAATTTATAAAACTTAAAAATAAAACCGGACAGATAAACTGTTCGGTTTTTATAATATTTAGATTTAATCTATCTACATATCGGCTACAAACAGGCTTAACCATTCCCTGTTGTTCTCATCGGGAATATATAAAATATTGTTTTTCATACCATCATATAAAGAACAAGTAACAAAACTATTCAAATAGTTTGAAAGAAAGTTTCCCATCTGCCAATGCAGATGTTTTGGTATAGAAGAACTATACTTATCGAGTATTTGTGTCCATGCTTTTTGAAATAAAGGATATGCGTTACCGTAAAATTCAAAAGCGATTCTTTCTATTTGTTTTTTTGAATTGCTTCCGATAAAATAATAATTTTGTTTGAATTCCGTATCACATTTTACAATCAGCTTGTTCTTAACTGCTACGCTGAACATATACTCCTCTTCTTTGTCCATGCTCTTTAAATCAAGCTCCCCTTTTATTATTTTGCCGCACAACGTAAATATATTATCTGGAAGATTGAAAAATACACTGCTGTCTAACCCACTCCAGTAGTGGAAAAATCCTTGTGCAAATATGCCATCTGTTATTTTATGGACCGGACCGTCAAACGGAATATATTCTTTTTGTATTCCAGAACTGTTTTTTATATCTGAAAAATAACTGTTGTCAAAACCTAACGCAATCCATTTTCCTCCATTTGGTCTGTCGGGAATATCATCACAGCTTACAATTCTGCACACGTCATTTTTAAATTTACATAAGGCAATATCGGTAATTATATGAATATAAACCCAAAGCAAACGGTTCCACGAAAACGCTGCCGTATTGAAATTTGCTGATATCAGAGTATCTTTATATCTTTCAATATGCGATATTAATTTATTATAATATTCGGGAAAACAGCTTTCATATAATTCAACTGCTGTATCAGTATTATTTCCAGGAAGAATAACAAAGTCAGTTTGATATTTTCCCGAAGATACTTCTTTTAAGAGCTGATTTCTGACGAGATAGTTTACATCATCTTCAATATATGGGGCGGAAATTCCCAGCTCTGTACACAGTTCCTGAACTGTAACCGCTTCTTTATATGCGGCAAGCAGTATATTCTGTGTAGATTTGCTTCTTACACAGCTCATTGGTTCATTGTCTGCACCGGGCATACATTGACAGGATAAACTAAGCATTCCTGGATTGTAGCTTTTGTCACCGTAATCACGCATAATATTCATTCCTTCCTTAATTTGATTTCTCGCTTCGTGGAGCCACCATTTAACAGTGCCTGACGAAACATTAAGCTTACATGCGATTTCACTACAACTTTTTTCATAATAGTAATACATTACGATAACACGCCTGTATTTTTCAGACATAAAAGAAAGCTCGCGGCGCAGAATAGAAATCTGTTCACGTTTTATAAATTCATCTTCAATATTTGTTTCAGATAAAATTGTTTCCGGAAGATATTCTCCGGAACCGTATTTTTTGCGGCGCAAATATTTGCAGAATGTGTAGTTTGAGATTTTCCAAATTAATGCGTTCATATTTTCAATTTTCTTTCCCGAACGCAGTGTTCGGATAACTTGAAGGGATATTTCCTGCGCAAGTTCTTCCGCTTCTGTATTATTATTCATTTTTATAATACAAAAGCCAAATATTTTCGGAAGATATTCTTTTTCAAAATCATAAAACAGTTTTTCTATGTCTGCCATCGGTATTGCCTCACTTTACATCATGATACAATTTGCTTGTTACATTAATTAAGTCCCCAAATGTTTCATTCAGTTTGAAAATATTTTTACTTTTTTAAATTTTTTATGGATTGATAAAATTAAAAATCTCCCCGATTTGCCTTATTACTAATATTCAGCAACGGAGAGATTTTTTGATTTTTAATTAACTTAGATAAATTTGACTGCTGTGCCGTAAGCCATGACCTCAGCGGCACCTGCCATGACAGCTGATGAAGCATATCTTATATTTACCACCGCATCAGCACCGAGTTTTTCGGCTTCTTCAGCCATTCTCTTTGTGGCAAGAGCGCGTGCATTGTCCATCATTTCCGTATATGATTTAAGCTCGCCGCCAACCAAAGTCTTTAAAGATTGGGTAATATCACGTCCGATATTTTTTGTCTGAATAGTACTTCCTTTTACAAGTCCCAGCATTTCAAACTGTTTGCCGGAGATATAGTCAGTATTTACTAAGATCATCTTCTTCACCGCTCCTTATTTCCTTTATTCGTTCAATTATAACATATACCATTCCAACGTCAATTCCCGCCGGAACCGCTATTAATATAATTTTCAGTATTAGCGGAATATTTAAAGTTAATCCCAAAACTATATATCCCGCCAAATAAATTAAAATAATTACAGTTATAATTATGGGTGCTATAAGTTTTTTTGCATGACTGTTAGAGTTATTTTTCATAATTTTTATTTTAAAATAATCTCGTCAAGTGGGCGTTTCGGGACATAATGAACGTTGTTTTTATCGCGATAATATGCGACATTTCCGTTTTGCGCTTCCGTAACGATTACGGTTTCATCGGGTTTGCCAATCGCGAGAACAAGTTCCGGAATTATGTTTTCCGCAAGTCCAAACGCCTCTTTAACCTGTGCCGCGTTGAAACAGCCTATCATACAGCCGCCGAGTCCTGCTTCCGCTGCCGCAAGCATTATCGTCTGAGCGGCAATTCCGACATCTTTCAAAAGTGCCGGAGATTCTGGAGCTATCTCGGTATCATGACAAATTATAATATATGCACTCGGGTGATGACCGTCCGGCGGTAATTTTACCTGAGAGGAAATAAGTCCTGCCCAGCCGGTAAGCGCAGTCATTTTTTCGGTATCTTCCTTTTGATTTAGCAGTTTAAATTTAAGCACCTGCTTGTTTACTGAGGAGGGAGCATAACGCGCACAGTCAACAAATTCGGCGAGCTCTTCGCTTGTTATGATTCTGCTTTCGTCAAATGAGCGGTAACTGCGGCTTTCGTACACTAAATTTTTAAACATGGCGTCTTGTCTCCGTTCTGTACTCTTTATTTTTAATATTTATCAAAGCGATATTTTGTTGTACTGCCCGATTTTATCCATTAATTGAGCTTCACGTCCGTGGCAGGTGAAAATGACAGACTGCTGAATTTGATTTATATCATCGCCATATGAAGCCGCGGCAATTATTTTAAGCATATTTTCAAGTCTGCCCTCGTCAAGCTGAGCAAAGCTTTCATCGAAAATCAATGGAGGAGTTTCGTTTCTGAAAAGCAGTTCGATAAGCGCAAGCCGCAGGCTAATATATGCTACATCTTCGGTTCCCGCGCTTAAATAGTCAACTTTACGCGTTCCGGCTTCCGTTTTTACGGATATACCCAGCGAAGAATCAACACCCATTCTTTCATATTTGCCTTCCGTAATCGTTCCCATTATACTGCAAGCATATTTT
>CALWTV010000037.1 GCA_944384555.1 uncultured Clostridia bacterium
ACTGCGGTTTCGGTTATATCAAGCGTTATCAGAATTTTTTTTACAGTTACATTAGGGTCAGGGCAGCACATCATGCCGTCATTATCCCATTCGCATGAGAGGGAGGCGGGATATTTTTCATCTAAAATTTTATATAATTCAGCTATTGTCATTTTCTGTATTATCCTTAATAAAAATCAGTTCATTTAGTAAATCTTGTTCGTCAGAAATATCGAGTCCGGCGATTTTTTTACCGTCAATTATTTTTTTCTGGACTTTAATCCACTGTGACACAAGCTCGGTAAAATAAATATTATCAATAGATTTTTCAATATTGCTTTTTCCAATAAGAAGTTGTGCTTTTGAATATTCGGGCGGTGATTTGATATCGCTGTCATACTGCACTCGCAGGCACTGATATAATTTATTTTCGGCTGATGCGATGGTTTCATCGATAATTTTAAATTTATGTGAAATCAGATATGCTCTAAGTCGTTCGGCGGCGGACATTGGCTGAAGAATGAGGTTTATATTCTCGTTTTTGATAAAATCAGAGTTGTCGAGAATAGAGGCGATTAAATCTCCGCCCATTCCGCAGATTGCGATATCAGTAAATCCGTATTTGTCAAGACCGTTCAGACCATCGCTTAAAATAGTTTTGATTTTATTTGAGAGCCCGTACTGCCTGATATTTTTTTCAGCTCGCAGAAGCGGACCTTTGTTAATATCAGCGGCGGCGGCAGATATGGAAATCCCGTTTAAAACAAGCCATATCGGTAAATAAGCGTGGTCTGTGCCGATATCGGCAAAAACAGAGCCTTTTCTTACAAAATCAGCGGCGGCTTTAAGACGATTATTGAGTGGAGGCAAAAAAATTTTCATAAATATAGATTAAAAAAATGATATTATAAAATCAGGAGCGAAAAAATCCGCTCCATGAAATTATTTGGATTCGAGATAATCGTTGAGCTTTTTAACCAGCTCATCAACATCTGTGCCGTGAACTTCGCATGCCTGTTCGATAGTTTCACCGCGTGATGCGGGGCAGCCTAAGCAGTGCATACCGATTTCAAAAAAGAACTGAGCGGTTTCGATATCAAAATCGAGAACATCTCCGATAATGGAATCTTTGGTAATTTTCATAATGTTCCTCCAAAGCCCTAAGGCATAAATTTTATAATAATATTATACCCGTTATTATAAATTAAGTCAATACAAATATTTTTAACTGTACGGAAATATTTTACCCTTATGGATTTTTATAAATTTTTGATAAATAAGATTGCAGATATTATTAAGAGTTACAGATTTTTTAGGGATAATATTGCGTTGGGCGCGGACATAAATAACTTCCATAAAAATATGTTATTATACATCCATTTAAAATTTCCGCATATAAATCAATAAAAAATAATATTTAAAAAAAGTACTTGATTTTTGACACTATATATGATATAATCAAGCGTATTGTGAATATTTAACTTAAGAGGTGTAAGATAATGAAGCAAGGAATTCATCCGAATTATAAAGAAGTAACCATTAAATGTGCTTGCGGTGAAACCGTTGTCACCAAATCCACAAAAGACGATATCCGCGTTGAAATTTGCTCAAAGTGCCATCCGTTCTTTACAGGTAAGCAGAAGTTTGTTGATGCTGGCGGACGTGTTGATAAGTTCAAAAAGCGCTTGAATATGGGCAAATAATTTCCGTTTTTTTAATGTAAGAAATATAAAGCGGGAATTAAGTTTTATTGCGAATAGTTTCGCTGATAATTTCGGATAACGGGTAAAAGGTAAAGGTGTGCGCCGTTCATGTTGTATGGTTCGTGCGTAGCCTTTGCCTGTTTTTATTTTTAGCAAAACAAAATTTAAAAAGTCCCGTGTTTTCAAAAACGTTTATCCGACCGTGACGTTGGCGGCGACTTATGATATTAACGCGGTTGGGAAAGTGAGACAATATGAATTTTGAAAATGAAAAAAATAACCGTGCGGTTATGGTAGGTATATATGAACAAGGCGGCTCAGATGAATGCGAGCGTAGCCTTGATGAATTGGAAAGACTGCTTGATACAGCAGGAAGCGAAGCTTTTGCAAGAGTAACTCAGGAAAGAGAAGCGCCGGACACAAAGACCTGTATAGGCAAAGGAAAAATCGATGAATTGGCAAAACTATGCGAAGATAACGACGTAAATCTCGTGGTTTTTGATACGGAACTTTCGCCGTCGCAGATAAAAAATATAGAAAATGAAATCAAAAACGCAGATGTAATCGACCGCAGTATGCTGATACTTGATATTTTTGCTCAACATGCTACGTCAAGCGAAGGACGAATCCAAGTTGAATTGGCACAGCTGCAATATACAGCGCCAAGACTGATAGGAAAAGGAACACAAATGTCACGTTTGGGCGGCGGAATCGGGACGAGAGGTCCCGGCGAATCAAAGCTTGAAATTGACCGCCGCAGACTTAAAACTAAAATCGCAGCGCTTGAGGAAGAATTAAAGCGTATAGATAGGAATCGAATGACTATGCGTAGCTCTCGTGACCGTTCTGGGATAGTGAAAGCGGCGATTGTAGGATATACAAATGCGGGAAAATCAACATTGCTCAATCGTTTGACAAATGCGGGTATTCTTGCCGAGGATAAATTGTTTGCTACGCTTGACCCCACTACAAGAAAATTTGCACTGCCAGAGGGGACGGAAATTCTGCTCACTGATACGGTAGGATTTATACGCAGACTTCCGCATCATCTTATAAAGGCGTTCAAATCCACGCTTGATGAAGCTGTTTACGCGGATATACTGCTTGTAATAATCGACGCGTCTGACGAAGAATGTACAGAGCATATAGAAGTTACAAAGCAGATTTTAACCGAACTTGGAGCCGCAGATAAACCGATTATATATGTGTTCAATAAGTGCGATTTGGGAATGCCCGAACACCTTGTTCCGGTTATGAACCGAATAGCTGACAGCGATGACAGCACGGTATTTATTTCGGCGAAAACCGGAGAGGGTGTGCAGGAGTTTTCCACAAAGCTTGAGGAAACAATTCGACTTCACTGCGGAAAGACAATTGAAACTTTTAAGATACCTAATTCGGAAATGGCGGCGGTTAATAAATTTTACGAAAATTCCGAAGTTAAAGATATAGAATATGGAGATGAATTTGTTACCATAACAGCATTAGTTGATTCAAAAATAAAAGGTACATTTAAGAAATATATTATGAGCAAATAGAGGAATATATTTGAAATGAAGATAAAAGCTTCACCGAATGAAAATGAAAAAAAATATGTAACCATAAAAAAAGAGGCTCATGCTGAACTTGAGGAGCGAAAATCAATTTTTATAGGCCATGCAAAACCTGTTACGGCAGAATCCGAAGCAGTTGAGTTTATAAAAGCAATGAAAAATGAATATTCAGACGCTACACATAATGTATATGCATACTATATGCGCGGAGGTGCGCTTGCACGGTGCAATGATGACGGAGAACCGCAGGGAACAGCAGGCGTACCGGTACTTAATGTGCTGAAAATGTCGGGTGCGGACGATTTGTGTGTAGTTGTCACACGATATTTTGGTGGTATTCTGTTAGGCGCAGGTGGACTTGTAAGGGCATATTCAGCGGCGGCAAAGCTTGCACTGGATAAAGCTGAAATCGCGGTATTTGTACCGTTTTCGGAGCTGACAATGCGCTGTTCATACTCGGATTATGCAAGAATTGAAAATGAAATTCCCAGAATCGGCGCATCTATTGACGGAGTATCATTTGATGAAAGCGTTACGATACATGTTTCAATTGATGAAAAATTGTCTGAGATTTTTATTTCAAAGATTACCGAAATGAGCGGCGGCAGAGTAATTCCTAAAATCACAGGCTCAAAAATGGCACCGAAAAATTAACTATATATTGAATAAATGTATTAAAAAGCAAATAAATGTTAAAAATATACATTAAAATCGTGAAAAATTCTATTTTTCTAATTAAAAATATTGAAATTTAAAAAAGTAATAAAGAGTTTTTTGCGTATATTATATATGTAAGCATAAATAAGATGGGGGGAGTTAAAATGACAGTATGCGAGCGTTTCCTCGCACGTGAAAAGCAAACTTTGTCTAAATATGCTTTTTTTACTTCAGATACACGAGGTCGTGAAAAATCATGTACCCCATGCCCTAACAGGACTGATTTTCAGCGTGACCGCGACAGAATAATCCATTCAAAGGCGTTCCGAAGATTAACACATAAGACGCAGGTTTTTATTTTTCCCGCTGACGAGCATTACCGTACCCGTATGACACATACGCTTGAGGTAACACAGATTGCGAGAATTATTGCCCGTGCGCTTATGCTTAATGAAGATTTGACAGAAGCTGCGGCACTTGGACATGACCTCGGTCATACCCCTTTCGGTCATACAGGCGAAGCTGTAATGCAGCAATGCTATTCGGCTGATTTTACCCACTACCAGCAGAGCGTGAGAGTAGTTGAAAAACTTGAAAATAACGGAGAGGGACTCAATCTCACGTGGGAAGTGCGTGACGCAATTCTCAATCATACTGGTGAAAATCTCGCCTCAACGCTTGAAGGGCGGATCATAAAATTCGCAGACCGTATCGCGTATGTAAATCATGATATTGATGATTCGTTTCGCGCGGGTATTCTGAAGCCGGAAGATATTCCCTCTGATATATCGCAGATTCTCGGAAATACGCAAAGTGAACGAATAAATTGCATGGTTTCGGCAGTTATTGACGCAAGTACTGATAAAAACGAAATCTGTATGGAAAAAAACGTGCTTGATGCAATGATGAAAATGCGCGCGTTTCTATTTGAAAGAGTTTATTATAATCCGGCGGCTAAAACTGAGGAAGTAAAAGCAATGAATCTTTTGGCGAAATTATACGAATATTTTGTTAGATATCCTCATAAAATGCCGGAATTGTTTGTTAAGATTGCAGACGAAGAAAGCGTTGAACGTGCTGTATGCGACTATGTTTCGGGAATGACTGACAGATATGCGATTGAGCTTTACAATGAACTGTTTATTCCGCGTGTCTGGAGATGAATTTAAATTTTTAAAGAAAGAAGTTTTTACTATTAAACGTATATTTTTTGAACACAGGAACGTGGTTGTATGATTCCGCAGAATATAATTGAAGATATAAAATTTAGAAACGATATTGAAGATGTTATTTCCGGTTATGTAACTTTGAAAAGAGCGGGTTCAAACATGAATGGACTTTGCCCGTTTCACAGTGAAAAAACTCCGTCTTTTACGGTTTTTACCTCATCGCAGAACTATTATTGTTTTGGGTGCGGTGCCGGTGGAGATGTGATAAATTTCATAATGCGGATTGAAAATCTTGATTATCCGTCGGCAATTGAATTTTTGGCGCGCCGCGTGGGAATTACACTTCCTGTAAATAATAATTTTTCTGAAACCGGAGTCAAGCGTTCGCGTGTGCTTGAAATGAATAAGACTGCGGCAAGATTTTTCCGCGATATGCTTTTTAATGAAAGAATTGGCGGCATGGCTATGTCTTATCTCGTATCTGAACGTAAACTTCCGATGGCAATTATTAAAAGGTTTGGGCTTGGATATGCGCCTAATTCATTTGAATTGCTGAGGAATCATCTTGTTTCAGCGGGATTTACCGAAGAAGAAATGACGGCTGGATTTTTATGCGGAATAAGCAAAAAAAACGGCAAGCCGTTTGATTATTTCAGAAACAGGGTTATGTTTCCGATAATTGATGTGTCGGGAAATGTAATCGCATTCGGCGGCAGAGTTATGGACGATTCGACACCGAAATACCTTAATTCCTCGGATACTCCGGCGTTCAAAAAAAGCCGCAATTTGTTTGCGCTCAATTACGCGAAATCATATTGTTCAGATGTTATGATATTATGCGAGGGATATATGGACGTCATAGCTCTTCACAGCGCAGGATTTCAGAACGCTGTCGCAACCCTCGGAACGGCAATAACAAGTGAGCAGGCTCGACTAATAGCGAAATACACTAAAAAGGTGATTATTTCCTATGATGGAGATGATGCGGGTATACGTGCGGCTGACAAAGCCATGAAACTTTTGGAAGAAGTCGGCGTTGAAGTGCGAATACTCAGAATGTCGGGAGCAAAAGACCCTGACGAATATATAAAAAAATTTGGCAGGGAACGCTTTGAAAGGCTTTTAAATGACAGCCGGACAAGATTTGATTATCGCTTCGACAGTATTATTTCCAAATACGATATTTCTATACCAGATGAAAAAATAAAGGCGTCATCGGAATTTTGTGAGGTGATTGCCGGTTATTATTCAGCTGTTGAACGAGATGTGTATATAGGTCGCGTTTCGCAGGAACTCGGAATATCCGCAGAACTTATAAAGAGTGACGTAAATAAAATTATTCGACGTCGTTCAAAAGAAAATAAAGAAACTGAACAAAAAGAAATTTTCAGGGAAATAAGCCGTATAAATGACCGCATAAATCCCGAGAGCGCGTCTAAAATAAGAATCGCTAATGCGGAAGAAGCTCTGCTCGGAATAATAATGCTGCGCGGTGATAATATTTCTGAAGCAATTAAAAATGAAATAACTGAGGATTGCTTTTTTACGGATTTTAATCGCAAGGTATTTAATTCTATATTAAATATGTTCAAACTCCATGGGCATTTTGACATATCGATGTTAGAGGGAGAATATTCACCTGATGAGATATCGCGCCTTGTAAAAATCCAGCTCTCGCGTCAGCGTCTTGCGGAAAATGGCGAAGAACAGGTAAAAGAATTGGCGTCTATTCTCAAAAATGAATCTGAGCATGTAAACAATACAAATAATATCTCGGATATAATCGAGCTTAAAAGGAAAAAACAAAATACATAAAAAAAACGGAGGCAGTTTAAAATGGCTAACGAAATCCAGAATGAAAATGAAAAAACTTTAAACGTGAGCGAACTTATTGATAAGGGTAAACAAAAAGGCTCACTTTCTAACAGCGATATCATGGAAGCACTTGAAGATGTCGATTATGATATTGACCAAATAGAAAAGCTTTATGAAACTCTTGAAAATAACGGAATTGAAGTAACTAATTACATGAATCCCGCTGAATTTGAGGAAATCGAAAGCGAAGTTGAACGCTTTGAAAGCGCGGAGGAAATGGAAAAAGTACTCGCTCAGGAAGGTTTGGCAATTGATGACCCTGTACGTATGTACTTAAAGGAAATCGGAAAAGTGCCGCTGCTTGACGCTGACAGAGAATTATATCTTGCCGAACGCATGGCTGAGGGCGATGAAAAAGCTAAAAATGAGCTTGTTGAAGCTAACCTGCGCCTTGTTGTAAGCATTGCCAAAAGATATGTGGGTAAAGGTATGTTTTTCCTTGACCTTATTCAAGAGGGAAACCTTGGTCTTATGAAGGCTGTGGAAAAATTTGATTATACAAAGGGATATAAATTTTCGACTTACGCTACATGGTGGATTCGTCAGGCAATTACACGTGCAATAGCTGATCAGGCGAGAACTATCCGTATTCCTGTTCATATGGTGGAAACTATCCATAAAGTATCACGTTACTCAAGACAGCTCCTTCAGGAACTTGGACATGAGGCAAGCGCTGAGGAAATCGCTGAGAAAATGGGCATGAGTGCCGACAAAGTACGTGAAATTATGAAAATTGCGCAGGACCCTGTATCTCTTGAAACTCCTATTGGTGAGGAAGAAGACAGCCATCTTGGAGATTTTATACCTGATGACGATTCACCGGCACCGGCAGAGGCGGCTTCATATGTGCTGCTGCGTGAACAGCTTTGCAAGGCTCTTCATACTCTTACCCCGAGAGAAGAACATGTACTCAAACTGCGTTTTGGCCTTGATGACGGACGTACACGCACGCTTGAAGAAGTCGGAAAAGAATTCAACATTACAAGAGAGAGAATACGCCAAATAGAGGCAAAGGCACTCCGTAAGCTGCGTCACCCCACACGCTCAAAACCTCTAAAGGATTATTTGGACTGATACTAAATTGAAATTATTTCAAATATTGTTATGAAACACTTTTTATGTCAATGAAATCGTGCTTTAATAGTATTATTTGTTATAAATGCACAATGTTAACCGCTTTATATTGTTACACTCGCATGAATAAAACGTGATTTATAATAAAATAAAAACATTATAATTGTATATAGTGCTTAATTATTGTTAAGCAAATATTAATATTATTTTGGAAATACAAAGGCATATCAGATTTAAAAATTAAAATTTCCTTGACATATTCAGTATGTTAGTGTACAATTATATAAAGAATTATGCTGTCTTAATAGCCGGCGAATAAGCAATTAAAATATTATTGGCTGTTGCGGCAGAAATTTATGCGTGCAGCGCAAATTAACTCATATAATTTTTTGAGGAGGATTCCCACATGAAAAATAAGCTTGTCTGTCTGGCTTTGAGCATATTGATGGTGATGTCGGTGCTCCTTACCGGATGTGCTACAAATCAGACAACAGATGAAGAAGCAACTGGTGAAGACGGAACAACAGAGGATACTACTGGTACAAGAGCTACAATGACTTTGACTCTATGGCTTCCCACAAGTGAAAATACCACTGATGAGGCGATTGAAGCAGTCGCTGAGGCGGTAAACAGCGTAACAAAGTCAAAATTTAAAACGTCCATTGAATTACGCTTAATTGACGATAAGGATTATGACGCGGCAATTGATGAACGTATTACCTACATAGAACAGCAGATTATAGCAGAGGAAGAAGAAGCTGAAAGACTTAAGGAAGAAGCTAAAAAGCTTAAGGAACAGGGAATTACAACTGAAGAAACTGAGGAAGAAAGTGAATCAGTTACTACAGAAGAAGAAACTGTTATAAACGACCTCGGTATGACTGAGCTTAAATATCCGGGAGTTGGCGATAAGCAGATGGATATATTCCTTGTACGTGGCTATGATAACTATGCAAGCTATATTGAACGTGGTGCGCTCTCCGGACTTGATGATGAATTAAACGGCAGCTCAAAAATATTAAAGAGCTATATTTATCCTACATTCCTTGAAATGGCTAAAGAAGAAGGAACTACATACGCAATTCCGAATAACCATGTTGTAGGTGAGTATAAATTTATGCTCGTAAATAAGGAACTTGCTGCAAAGTATTATTATGACACCGATACATTCACATCTCTTATAAAATGCGAAGATTTCATAAATACAGTAGGTATGTATGAGCCTGATGTAACTCCTCTCCTTTCTGAGGTTGACCCTGTTGGTATGTTCTACTGGCCAAGCGGTTCTCCTAACGAGTTCACGCTTCTCGGTGCACAGATTCCGAATACCGCATCAAACAGCTCAAAGGCTGCTCCTAGAAATATTTTTGCAGTTAAGGCATTTACTGACCATTACGCATTTATGAGACGTCTTGAGGAAAAAGGATATATCGGTGACGGAACTGCTGAAAATTTTGCAGTTGGAATAGTAAGCGGCGGCGCTGACCTTATTGAAAAATATGAAGAAGATTATGTTGTAACTATATACGAAAAGCCGAGATTTGAAGATGCTGATGTATATTCTGCAATGTTTGCGGTAAGCTCCTATACTAAGGATCTTGCACGCGCAATGGAAATTATTACATTTATAAATACTGACCCTGAACTCCGTACAATTCTTCAGTATGGTGTAAAAGGAGTTCATTATGATATCGATTCAGAAACAGACCTTTTAGTAAAGCTTAATGACGACTACCAGATGAATCTGAATGAAACTGGTAACGTTTATATGACATATCCGGGTGAAGGTCAGCCTATGAGCGATTGGGAATACGGAAAGCAGCAGAATCTTGACTCCATATCATCTCCTTACATGAAGTTTAGAGACTTTATGAATGATGAAAATGAAGCATGGTATGAGGAAATGTATGAATTGGCCGATGAATATTGGGATAGAATAGAAGCTACTCCGGCGGAAGAACTTCCTAATCTGTTCTCAGAACTTAAAGATGAGGTAGATTCACTTGACTGTATGGTTAAGCTTCTTGATGATGGTGAAACATATGCAGCATCTCCAGCGGCTATTTACAACGAGTGGCATACAACAAATTATCCTCCTGCATCATAATAGAAAAATTTAAATAATAAAAAGAGGGAAGCAGATTGATTTGCTCCCTCTTTTACTTTATAAATTACCATTTATGAGGAATATGCGGGCAATTGCCGATTTTTTTTATTGCGCGTACTTCTACGAAACAGCCGCATAATATACACATTCCATCTGAAAGCATATCGCATAAACGGCATATTTCAAGTCGTGATTTATATATTTCTTCGTTTACCTTATGTTCTGTATCAATTGAATTTATATATTCAATCACTGTTGAATAATATTTATCGGGGTCAATTTCGGATAAAAGACAGCGCAGACAGCGTGGTTTAGATTCATTCACTTTTATAAATTATTTTTCAAGTGTCAAATGAAGTACACTTGATGCAGGAATTTCAAATTCGATTCCGTTTTCTATAATTTTTACGTTATCAAAAGGAATTGTGTGTACTTTATTTGGATTTTCAAAAGTGTTATGGTCATCAATCGCGCCGGTTAATATTTCTCCGGTTACAGATTTTACCTTTGCGCCAACGATATCTCCATCGATTTTGTAAGATTTGTCAGCACTTAAATTGTTTAAAGTAATATTGATTTTTCCATCTGCGGATTCGGAAGCGGATACATGAAGATTCGGAACTTTAAAATCATCGTTTACGCCAATTTTTTCAGTTTCTACAAATGAACCTAAGCAAACAGCGCCTTGATGACATTTATACATATTGAATACATGATATGTAGGGGTTAGAAGCATTTTTTCGCCGTCTGTGAGTATAACTGCCTGAAGTACGTTTATAAGCTGAGCGATATTTGCCATTGCGACAGTGTCTGCGTGATTGTTGAAGATATTAAGGTTTATTCCGGCAACGAGCGCGTCGCGAATTGTGTTTTGCTGATAAAGGAATCCAGGATTTGTGCCGGGTTCTACATCATACCATGTACCCCATTCGTCAACGATAAGTCCGATTTTTTTGCCTCTGCCGTTTCTATTATTTTTATTTATAATCGCGCTATGCTTTGTTACAAGTTCTTCCATATAAAGAGTTTTGCCGAGTGTCTTATACCAAAGCGCCTCATCAAATTCAGTTGCTGACGATTTGTGACCCCAGTCACCCGGAACTGTGTAATAATGAAGTGAAATTCCGTCCATCATCCAGCCGGCATTATTTATTAATGTTTCTGTCCAGTGATAGTCGTCGACATTAGGACCGCAGGCGATTCGGTAAATTTTGTTGTCGCCGTAATTGCGTACATAGGTAGCGTAGCGTTTAAATTCATTTGCGTAATATTCAGGAGTCATGTTTCCGCCGCAGCCCCAGTTTTCATTTCCGACACAGAAATATTTGAGTTTCCACGGTTCTTTATGACCATTCTTTCCGCGAAGCTCCGCCATGGGAGAAACTCCGTCAAATGTCATGTATTCAACCCACTCGCTCATTTCCTGAACAGTGCCGCTGCCGAGGTTACCGTTTACGTAAGGCTCGCAGCCGATTTGGCGGCATAATTCAAAAAATTCGTGAGTACCGAAGCTGTTATCTTCTACAACACCGCCCCAGTGAGTGTTAATCATTTTCTTTCTGAATTGTTTTTCACCGATACCGTCTTTCCAATGATATTCATCAGCAAAACAGCCGCCGGGCCATCTGAGTACCGGT
>CALWTV010000038.1 GCA_944384555.1 uncultured Clostridia bacterium
ATACATAGCAGGTTTTGTCTTTATATCTGAGTCTGCTGAATTAGCATAATTGTTTTTATGTAACTTACCGAATTCTTTTTTAGAAAGTTCATTTTTATTGCTAATATTTCTCCGATTATCCCTATTATTCACACGTTTATAGTTCTGTTCAACTAAATATTCTCTTTTTTTGCCTGTTTTATTATCTTGTTTTATTGATTTATCAACTTGTTTTTCGTGAGAAATATACTTTTTTGATTTATTTTTAGTGTATGTCTTATTTTTTTCTTTCTGCTGAGAGATATTTTTTTCCATAAATGGCATATTCCTTTAATTTTTTACCTGTAATTAATTTATACTAAATTATTATACCATATTATTTTGATTCTGTATATACAAAATTTTAATTTTTTACATAAGTAAATCAGAGAATGATTTGGCAATTGACATCAAACTACAATATAATCACTTTAAATTCAATTTTCAGCAAATTTTCATGTATCAGAAAAATACAAAATAAAAGAGATACGATATCAAAAAATACCGTATCTCTTAGACAACACCGTTATATATTAATCATGGTTAAAAGTAACCGGGACGAATCATGCGGTATGTCTTTTAAGCCAAAAAATTATTCTCCGGCTTTCATAGCAGCAAAGCATTCGCTGCAATAAACAGGTCTATCGTTGCTGGGCTGGAAGGGAACCTTTGCTTCCTTTCCGCACTTAGCGCAAACAGTTGTAAACATGGGTTTATCAGCCTTATTTGCGTTTTTGCGTGCATCGCGGCAGCTCTTGCATCTCTGGGGTTCATTTTGGAAACCTTTTTCAGCATAGAACTGCTGCTCGCCTGCTGTAAAAACGAATTCCTGACCGCAATCCTTGCATACTAATGTCTTGTCCTGGTACATGTTTTTTTCCTCGCTTTGTAAATTGGATAAAATATTTTAGCCCTCGACGGATTCCAACCGTCACCTTTGATAATAACAACGCTCTCTGATTAAGCTATACGGGCATATATTCAATCAAGAAATTAAGATTGATTGAGAATAAAAACAAACTGAGGGCAAAAGACCAAAATTCAAAGGAGTTTTCTGACCTTAGCTTTGATACGGCATATTGCGTTATACACAGATTTTTCGCTTTTTCCTACGGATTTTGCGATATCGGACGCATTCATACCATCGATATACGAAGTAAAGATTTTTTTTTCATATGCCGAGAGATGATTTTCAATTATTTCATCAAGGCGAGAGAGACTTTCCTTGTTCAACAGAGGGAGAGCTGGGTCAGAATATTGAGAATATAAAGCGTTATCAATTTCATCTACGGAGCAAATACGGCGGTTTTTATGAATATTAATATGTCTCAGCAGCGAAATCAAACGTCTTGAGATACATATTCTTGCGTATAATCCAAATGTAACATTTTCAATTTCAGGTTTGTATGTAATAGCCGCCTTATATAGAGAAAGCACTGCTTCTTGATACATGTCTTCCTCGTCATTGCTGTCTAAATCTCCCATTGATGAATATTTAGCGACAAGAGAATTTATAAGAGGACTGTACATTTTCAAAATTTTACTGAATGCCTCATCGGAACCTTCAGCCGTAAGTTTAAGATTATGCTTAAGTAATTCGTCAATTTTCTGCGGCACAATTTCACTCGCTTAAAATTCAAAATAAAAATGATTCTCTTGTTATATTATAGCATAGTTTAAGATATTGTCAATAGTATTTTACATACATTTTTTACTTATTTTTTTTTTATCATTTTATTTTTGTACATATTTTATAAATACATGCTGATTATTATATCTAAATACATCATAAATCACGCTTATATTTACAATATTGCACAATATTTTATTTATTTTTTTGTAGAATATATGAATCAATAATTTGCAATATATATAATTTTAAGATTATTATGTTTTTGCATACAATTTAAGGTTCAAAAATATAATTCACATCTCCGGAAAGAAGAGCGAGAGTACCTCTGAAAATAACCTCCGGACGTTGACGGAAATTATATGCTATTTCATCTGCCTGTTTTTTGGTATCAACTATAATGGAGGTATCGAATATAGTCTCCTCTTTTTCAATTATCCTGCATCTTATATTAAATTTTCCAAATTCTGTTTTGGATACATTACATTCAAATGAAGCCCCTCTCCTAACAAATGAAAGATGGCGAAGCGCACTTCTCAGACTCGACTCTCGAATAATTGGTGCAAGACTGCTTTTAAGTTCCTCGGCTACGGTTGTTCCCTTATCTGAAACAAAATAAAATTCTTTTCCGTCTGTATTTTTTTTCACTATATGCCCGGCATCAATAAGTTCCGCGAAGCACTCGGCGAAATCGAAATAACCAACTATACCGTCTTGAATCATTATATCGCTTATATTATTGAAGTCTAGCGGATAACCTATACTCTGCATAAGGTAGAGGATAAAAATTTTTATATCATTCTTTTCGGTCAGCGGCAATTGAAGCTGCATAATTAATAAACTCCATATAGAAAAATTATGCGGGCGAACTTAATAACGTCCGCCCGCCTTTAAAAATTTTTATATTACTAATAATTGCTTTATATAAGCTTCAGCTATATCAGCCTGCGGTGGTCTCGCTTCCGGCCTCAGCATCAGATGCTGTATCGGTGAGAAGCTTATATTTCATGTAATCCTTTAATTTAGTTTTCTTGAAGTCACGAACTCCGTAGAAGTTTGTTCCTATGCCTGAAAGTTCGTCAGAAGCAACATATGCATCCTGAAGGAAGATTATCGGAATAACCGGCATATCTTCAATCAGCTGTTTTTCAGCGTCATGAAGTATTTGAGTTCTTGCGGCAATATTTTTTTCGTCATACGCTGACTGAATAAGAGCATTATAAGCTTCGCTGTCATAGCCAGTTATATGCGGGAAAATTTCATAATTTTCATTTTCCATATCAACACCGTTTCCGGAGAACTCTTTTGCGAAAGGCGCAAGAGTACTGAAAGCATCTGCTGAAAGCATCTGAAGGTCAACTGCTATAACATCGAAATCGCCTGAACGATAAGCCTCGGTAAATGTATCAGTGTAAACTGTGCTGTCATTGGGGTCTGATGTTGGAGTCATTTCTTCAACAGTTACATTAAATCCAAGAGAATTCCACTGTCCGGCAACATAATCAGCGATTGCGCGGTCAACTTCGTTCGGACGAATCTTGATTGAGAATGAGCCGCCGGATACGCCTGCGGTTTTAAGCAGATTCTGAGCTTCGCTTATGTTAGCAGTAGGAGAAATAAGATCGCCTCCGACTTCGCGGAATGTTGACTTATTGTCACCGTCAAAAACTTTATGAGAAACAAGACCGGTTGCAGGCTTTGCAAAGGTAACTATATTTACGATTTCATTGCGGTCGATTGCGAGTGAGAGTGCTTTTCTTACGTTAGCATCAGCAAACAGTTCATTTTTAGTATTGAACATATATGTATGCGTGTTAGGCATATCTGTTACAACAGCCTTATCCTTGTATTCGGCACGTTTTGAGAGAGGAAGCTCACCGTCATAGAAAATTTCACCGTTTTCAAAAGCAGTAAGACGTGCTTCTGCGCCATCATTTAATATAATTTGGAGACGATAAGGAATAACATATTTGTCAAGAGCCTCTTCCTTTTCGGAATCGAGATAATAGTAGTTTGAGCGTTCGAGAGCCAATGTATTACCATATTCAACGGATTTTAAAACGAATGGACCGTTGGTTGCCATAGTAGAGGGTTTCTTTGCCCAGTTTTCATTTTTGGTTACGATATCTTCACGCAGCGGAACAAGTGCAGGGCTGGCGAGATTTTCCATGAATTGGTCATAATCGATTTTACCCTCGAATTGTATTTCGAGCACACGAGTATCGACAGCGGCAACTCCGAGGTCATCAATTGTAGCATCGCCGTTTTTAACATCACGCGCATTTTTTATATCATAAAGCAGTGCGCAAGCTTCGCTTTGGAATTCAGGTTCAAGAATACGTTTCCATGCATAAACAATGTCATCAGCCTGAACAGCACGACCATCGCTCCATTTTGTATTTTTGAGCGTAATCTGCATTTTGTATTCGCCTGTTTTTTCATTTTCTATTACTTCATAATCTTTTGCGAGAGCCAACTTCCACTTACCGTTTTCGTCGATAGTAGTAAGACCCTCATAGATAAGACCGAAGATCTTTGTCATAGCGTCATCGTTATAGCCGAGCGCCGGGTCAAAGTTATATACCTCGGTAGTAAGATACATATCGATAATAGCACCCTTGTCATCGGGTTCGAGGGTACTGCATCCGGCGAGCGCGCCGCCGATTGTCAGCAGACAGAGAAACAGAGATAAAGCCTTTTTCATAATTTGGTGAATCCTCCTCATATGTTCTTGATAAAGCATATAAAAGCAGTCTATTATATATGAAAGCAAAAAGAATCCGCCTGCTGTTTTCATAATAAGAAAAACAATTCCCAATGCTTTCACATACAAATCAGTACGATTACTCAACATATTATAGCACCATTCTCAAATTTAATCAATCACTTTTGCAGATTAAATTAAAAGTTTTAGACACATGCACAATAGAATAAAATTTTTTTGTTCATATTATACATATAGATTCATTAAAATTGATATCCCGGGCATATTTATTCCATTATAAGGCAATCATTAAAATCAAACATGAGAAAATAAAGAGTATAAAAAAAGTTTATTCAGCCAAAATATGTATTGTATAAATAGGCGCATTATTAATATTAAGTAAAATAACATCAAAAGAGGTTATGTCAATTCATGGGAAATTCAGAGATAAATAAAAACAGCGGACAAGTATCTGAAAACGGATTAAGAGAGAAATACTATCGTACAGACCTTGCATGTGAAAGTATAAGTGCAAGCAAAAGCACAGAAGAAAAAGCCGGAAGTACGCTTGGGGTAGAATACAAGGAAAAAAAGCGCGGAAAAACTACTGTAAGCGAGCTTTGCATATCTACGGACGAGGGTGCTGAAATCACAGGCAGAAAAAAAGGCAGATATATCACGATTTCATGCGGTAAGATATGGCTTTGGAGCGATGAAAAAATAGACGAAACATCATTAATTATTGCAGAAGAATTAAAGTCAGCGGCAGAAAATTTGACTAAGAAAAAGATTGATTCCGGCTTTTCAGTATTGATATGTGGGCTTGGCAATCCAAAAATCACTTCTGACGCGGTAGGCTGTGAAACCGTAGACCGAATAAATGTGACGCGGCATATAAAAAAGGCGAACAAAAAGCTATTTGATATGATGGGGTCATGCATTATCTCGGCATTAAAACCCGGAGTAATGGGACAGACCGGAATAGAAACAGCTGATATTATAAAAGGTGTAATTGAAAAATTAAGACCGGATTTAGTTATAGCAATAGACGCGCTTGCGGCACGCTCATGTGACCGACTTGCCTCAACGGTACAGATATCTGACAGCGGAATTTCTCCCGGCTCAGGGATAGGCAATAACAGAAATGCGATTACAGCGGAATATCTTGGAGTTCCCGTAATCGGACTTGGAGTTCCCACTGTGGTAGAATCGTCGGCATTAGTATATGACGCTCTTGAAAAGGCAGGGATTGAAAACCCTGATGAAAATCTCAGAAACGTACTTGAAAACGGACGCAGCTTTTTTGTATCATTAAAAGAAAGCGATATTATAATAAATGATACTTCCCGTCTGCTTGCGTCATCAATAACCCGCGCATTCAGCGTATGAGTCATAAATTCATCATCTCCTGAATATAAATATATCAATAGTTAAAAATATAAAAAATTCGGGAGATGATTTAAAATGGACAATCTGACTCAGAGCCTGACAATAAGTTCCGAACCGCTGTCAGTACCGCTGAATGAAGATAGGGAGATAAAAACAAACGAACAGAAAGATGAAAAAGATGAATTTGAAATAATAGAAAATTTCAGAAAAAAGACTACCACAGATAAAAAAAGCAGATCAGGTTCAAAAAATATAATAATGAGAGCGGCAGCCTCATTTTTATGTTGTGTAACGCTTGCATCATATGGAATAGGGACAGTATCAAAGCTGAGAGTGTTTTTTGAAAATGGGGCGGAACAGCTTATATTATCCCAAATAGTAAAAAATGCAGATGATAGCGAGTCCGTAAAATATGATGTAATGCAGTTTCCGCAGATAAATATATCAAATTCGCCGCTCTCCCTTATTTTAAACGACATACGCAGATATTCAGAAAAGATAAACTCCCCCAATGCATCTGAAATTCCAGAAACAGAAATCTCTGAACAATCGCCGGAAACTTCGGTTCCGGAATCTCAACCAGAACCACTTCCCGAGGATTTTCATAAAATTATAGTTGCTGATTTGAGTTCATCTGCGCCGATGGGACTTGACACTTTTAATGAGACAGATTACAATCCCGATTTATATGCAATTGCAGAAAATCCTCCTCAACTCGAGGCACCGGAAGAGTTATACTCCGTATATGGAGAAAATGCCCCGATAGTGCTTATTATTCACACACACGGAACGGAGGCATATTCAGACGAAAATCAAAGCAGTTATCATGAAAGCGATAATCCACGTTCTGATGACATAACTAAAAATGTAGTAGCAGTAGGGGCAGTAATGTCGGAAATTTTAAATGAACGAGGAATAAATACCATACATTGCGAAATAATGCACGATAAAGAATCATATGTTGATTCATATACTCGAGCAGCCGAAACCATAAAGCAGTACATAGCGGAATATCCAAGCATACGATATGTATTTGACGTTCACCGTGATTCCATAATAGGTTCTGATAAAACAAAATACCGTCCGGTAGCAAATATAGACGGAGAATTTTACGCACAGTTTATGAGCGTAGTTGGAACAGATTTTAAAGGTGCAAATCACCCGAACTGGATAAAAAATCTTGAGCTTGCGGTGGCAATTCAAACTAAAATGAATGCTTACAATTCAACGCTTACACGTTCAATAAATCTTAGAGGCGCGGCGTTTAACGAACAATACACAAGCGGTTCTCTGCTGCTTGAAATAGGCTCATGCGGAAATTCTCTCGAAGAAGCAAAAAGAACCGCAAAAATTACTGCCGAAACCATAGCAGATATAATTTGCGGTACTGAAAATAAACAAAGTTAAATAACAAATAATGAAAAAGGAGCATTGTAAAAAATGGGATTTTTAAAATCAATTTTTACGGCAGTTTTAATCTCGGCAATTATAATCGTGGCAGGAACGGTCTTAGGAACTGCGGAAAGTATAAATTCGCTTGAAATCGGAAATACGTTTGAAATCGGAGATATATCAATATCCAGAACCGCGTATGACCGATTCAGCACAAAAATTTTCGGCAGCACATATTTTATTGATGGGAAAGATTTTTCATCTGCGTTTGAGCTTATTGAAAATATTCTTGATTTTCCGAAGCTGTTCCTGCCCGAATGTGTTTCAAAAATATCAGATGTTTTTCTTGCACATATTTAATGTGAAAAGTGCTTGAATGAATTGAATATATATGCTAAAATGGTTGCAAAATAATGCAATCATTTTTTTATTTTTGATTTTGGGGAATTTTTATCACGCTCACTTGAGGTTACGGGAACATGATAAATATCGTTATATCCGTCGGCTTCGGAGGCGTCATCGGGGATAACTACGGTAAAGCCGGTACAGTCATTGCTTGAAGCTATCGGATTTGTCATAAAGGCGTTCTCGCACGGATATTTTTTGCCTATATTAGCATCTATAGTTTCATTAGTCAACTTGCGTGCCTCTGATTTGGGAGTGCGTGTAAGCGGGTCAGATGGATGTTCTCTTTGCTTGTTTAATTTAAATTCTCTAATTTTATCATCATTCTTATCAATACTCTGCATATTAATTAAAATTCCTTTCGTGAAATCATTTATTCTCTCATAGTTTCAGCAAATACTTATTTTTTATACAAATTAAAATTAAGCATATATAAAATATGCAAACAACTTTTGCTTGATAATAAAAAATTTATCTAGTATAATGAAAAAAACGGAGAGTACAAACAATGGGATCTAAGATTTTTAAAGAAATATCATTCACAGAGCTTGAAAAAATTATAAAAAATTTATATGGAAACAGTGCGTCCATAACAGAACACCGCATTATGACAGGCGGACTTTTCAACACTACATATTATGCCGAAACAAAAAATCCAAGTTCACGTTTAGTAATCAGAATCGCACCTGAAGATAAAGACCGGCTTTTTAATTTTGAAAAAACCATGATGTCCGCAGAACCGATTTTCCAAAATTTATTGAAAAATCACGGTATTCCTACTACAAATATATTAAAATATTCACCAACTGGAGAAGTTATAGACCGTGAATATCTTGTTGTGGAATACCTTGACTCCGTGCCAAT